>JADYYL010000181.1 GCA_020853655.1 Deltaproteobacteria bacterium | reverse complement strand
GGATGACCCAACGCGACGCCGACCAGACCTCACACTGGCTCGGACCAAGCTGAAATGGCAGCCCTCTATCGATCTCGAGACCGGCCTCAAGCGGACGATCGAAGAGTTCCGAACCAGAATGTAACGAATCAATAGAGGTATGAAAGTCATGAAACGTGCGGTCGTGACCGGCGGTGCCGGGTTCATTGGTTCACATCTCGTGGACGCGCTCGTTCAACGTGGCAGTGAAGTTCTCGTCATTGATAATTTGCATGGTGGCCGTCGAGAGAACTTAACGAGCGCCATGGCGCGAGGTGAGGGGCGCGTCTCGCTTCTCGAACTCGATATCCGCGATTCGAACGTCAAGGACGAGATCGTCCGTTTTCAACCGGAGAACGTCTTCCATCTCGGCGCGCAAATCAATGTGCGCGTGAGCGTGAAGGAACCAACGTTCGACGCCATGACCAACGTCGTGGGCACGGTGAACGTGCTCGAAGCCGTTGTTGAATCGAAGGCGAAGAGTTTTGTTTTTGCCTCCACCGGCGGTGCGATCTACGGCGAGCAAGAGCACTACCCCGCGGACGAAGATCACCTGGTACGACCGGAGTGCCCGTACGGCGTGAGCAAGCGAGCATCCGAGCTCTACATTGAATATTTCTCTCGCGTTGCCGGGTTCTCTGGAACGGCACTCCGATTCGCGAATGTCTACGGGCCGCGCCAGAATCCGAAGGGAGAGGCCGGAGTTGTCGCGATCTTCGCCGAGCGGATCCTCGCCGGCAAAGAACTCGTGGTGAACGGGAGCGGAGAACAGACCCGCGACTTCGTCTATGTGAAGGATGTGGTGAAAGCGATCCTCCGAGCCGAGCAGCACAACACAGGTGGATTTTCCTGCTTCAACGTGGGCACCGCAAAAGAGACGTCATTGCTCACGTTGATCGACGAGATGCGCGGCGCATGGTCGAGGATTAAGCGCCCAGCGGACCCGGAGTTCAGTGTCGTTCGCCACGGCCCGGCGCTTCCTGGGGAGCAGCTTCGAAGTGTGATTGCGGCAGATCGTATTCGCAATGCCTTTGGATGGCAGCCCGAGGTCTCACTCTCGCAAGGGATCGAAGAGACGATTTTGAGCTTCCGAACGGACGGAGCTTAGTCGGTGGCACCACAAGATCTCATTCGTAACTTTTCCATCATCGCGCATATCGACCACGGTAAGTCGACGTTGGCGGACCGCATCTTGGAGCTGACCGGTGCGGTCAGCAAGCGGGAGATGGTCGAGCAAATTCTCGATAACATGGATATCGAGCGCGAACGCGGGATCACCGTGAAGTCGCGTTCGGTGCGCTTGTTCTACGAAGCGAAGGACGGAAAGACCTACACCTTTCACCTGATTGATACGCCCGGCCACGTCGACTTCCATTACGAAGTCTCGAGGAGCCTCGCTGCATGTGAAGGAGCGCTGCTCGTTGTCGACGCTTCGCAAGGCGTGCAGGCGCAGACGATGGCGCACGTCTACACGGCGATCGAAGGAAACATCGATATCATCCCGGTGATCAACAAGGTCGATCTTCCGACTGCCGACGTGCTCCACGCTCGCGAAGAGATCGAACAGATCGTTGGACTCTCGACGGACAATGCCGTCTCTGTCAGCGGAAAAACAGGCCTTGGCGTGCCAGACCTGCTTGAAGCGATTGTGCGCGATATCCCGCCGCCGAAGGGAGATCCAAATGCGCCGCTCCGAGCGCTCCTCTTCGATAGCTGGTTCGATCCGTATCTTGGTGTCGTGGTCCAGATTCGTGTCGTCGATGGCTCGATTCGCGCGGGAAGTAAATTGAAGTTCCTCCAGACCGGCGCGACGGCCGAGGTGACTGAGCTCGGCATTTTCGCGCCGTCCCCGAAGAAAGTTGCGGAGCTTCGCACCGGCGAGGTTGGCTACGTTGCGGCTGGCATCAAGGACATTGCGGATGCAAAAGTCGGCGATACCATTACCGAGTTCCAGCGCCCTGCGACCGAAGCGCTTCCTGGCTTTGAAGTCGTCAAGCCGATGGTGTTCAGCGGGTTGTTCCCGGTGGACGACACCGATTTCAACATGTTGCGCGAAGCGCTCGAGAAGCTTCGGCTGAATGATGCCGCGTTTTCTTTTGAGGCGGAGAGTTCCGCCGCGCTTGGATTTGGCTTCCGTTGCGGATACCTCGGCCTCCTGCACATGGAGATTGTGCAAGAGCGGCTGGAGCGGGAGTTTAATCTCAGCCTGATTACGACTGCACCGACGGTGGTGTATCGCATCGAGATGATGAACGGCACTGTGCTCGAAGTCGATAATCCCGCGAAGTTCCCGCCGGTCATGCAGATCAATCGGATCCTTGAGCCGTATGTGCTCGGAACGGTGCACACGACTCAAGAGTGCTTAGGTGCCGTCCTCGCCCTCTGTGAGGAAAAGCGAGGTCGACAAAAGTCCCTCGACTTTTTCGGCACGAACCGAGTCCAGATACTGTATCGGCTGCCGCTGAACGAGATCGTGATCGACTTCTACGATAAGTTGAAGAGCGCTACGAAGGGGTATGCGTCTTTCGATTACGAGTTCTCCGACTACGAGGAGAGCGATCTCGTCAAGCTTGATATCAAGATCAACGGCGAGAATGTCGACGCGCTGAGTTGTATCGTGCACCGAGAGCACTCCTATCGGCACGGAAACAAGCTCTGCGAGAAGATGAAAGAGCTGATCGAGCGACATATGTTCGAGATCGCGATTCAGGCTGCCATCGGGAACAAAATCATCGCCCGCAGCACCGTCAAAGCGATGAGTAAGAACGTCACCGCGAAGTGTTACGGTGGTGACATGACCCGGAAGCGAAAACTCCTCGAGAAGCAAAAAGAGGGGACGACGCGCATGAAGCAGGTCGGTAGCGTGCGAATCCCTCAGGAGGCATTCCTGGCGGCGCTGAAGCTCGAGAAATAGCGTGGAAGCAACTGTGCATCTCGGCACGTGTCCTTTTCACGAGGGCCGACGAGTGCAGCAGGAGCTGATCGCCGAACGACTGAGTGGGCGGCGAGAAGACGGGTTCCTTCTTTGCGAGCACTTTCCAGTCGTCACTCTCGGTCGACAGACCTCCCCCGTTGATATCAACCAGGACTCTCCGTTCTGGGCATCGAGCGGCATCGCCATCGAGCGCGCGGATCGGGGCGGAGGGCCGACCTATCATGCTCCTGGCCAACTCGTCGTCTATCCAGTGATTTAGCTTCGGGAGCGAGGGTGGGGCCCGAAGCGCTTCGTCTCGATGATGTTGGGCACGATTGCCTCTCTCGTGCGGGAGTGTGGAATCGACGCGACCCCCCGGCTTGAACCCGCCGGGGTGCACTCGAAGAG
>JADYYL010000180.1 GCA_020853655.1 Deltaproteobacteria bacterium | reverse complement strand
TTTCATTTTTGCTCCCGGACGAATGCGTTCTTTGCTTCCGCGCGGAAGGGAGACGGAAGGGCACATTCAAGCAAGCGTGTCTCTATGAGTCCTGTTACGGAACTGCGTTCGCCCGAAATTCGTGAGCTTCAGCAGTTGCTCCAGAGTCGCGAGCACCTGTGTGTCTCGGTGTCCGCATGGAGTGTCGGCATGCATATTGAACATGCCGCCCTCGCGATCGTCCGTGTTCTCGACGCTCTCGCGAAGTCCGAGCCGCCTGCGCCACCGAGTCGCTTCTCTCTCCCCCGGTTTGTTGTGATGTTGACGGGCGTCATTCCGCGAGGGCGGGCGAAGGCACCGGAATCGACCGCTCCTGCTGAAAGTGCATCTCTCGAAAGTCTCGAAGCTTTGATTCGGGACGCCGATCAGCGTCTTCTCTCTGCACAAGAGCTGAACTCGGAATCGTGGATGAAACATCCGGTCTTCGGTCCGTTAAAGCGTGACGCGGCCCTCCGGTTCATTCGGATTCACACCCGTCACCATCTCCGCATTATTCAGTCCATCCTCCGCCATTCCGGGGATTCCTCGGCATAGCCCGGACTTCTGCGGGGCCGATCGCGAAAGCGACTGCGGTTCGGAAGAAGGTGTCTGAACTGCGGCGCCCAATGATAAGCTTCCTCCATGGACCGGACCCACATACTCACCGAGCTTCGCGAGAGTCAGGAGACTTTCGATGTCTTGATCATCGGGGGAGGCGCAACCGGGCTCGGTTGCGCAGTCGATAGCGCCACTCGAGGCTATCGAACGGTTCTCGTTGAACGGCATGATTTTGCGAGCGGAACGTCGAGCCGTAGTTCGAAGATCATTCACGGCGGCTTGCGATACCTCAAACAGGCGAACTTCAGTCTGGTCGCCGAAGCGCTCCGTGAACGCCGTCTCCTCTTAAAAAACGCGCCGGATTTTGTTCATGAACTGAGATACTTCATTCCCCACAGCGATTTAACGTCGGGTATTGTTCACCGATGTGGCCTTGGCATCTATCAGCTCCTTGCAGGTCGAAACCGAGTAGGCCGCGTCACTCGACCGAGCCAAACGGAGATCGAAGAGTCGATGCCCGGACTGGCACTTACCGCGGGCGCTGGCGGTCTTTGCTATTCGGATGCGCAATTCGACGATGCCGGTCTTGCCATCGGGCTTGCCCGAACTGCGTTTGCGCACGGTGCGACGGTGCTCAATTACCTCTCCGTCGAACGCCTCCTCAAAGAGCGCGATCGCACGGTCGGCGCCGAAGTTCTGGATCGCGAAACGGGACAACGCTTCGAGATTCGAGCTCGAGTGGTCATCAATGCGAGTGGTCCATTCAGCGCGGCAATCTCGGAACTCGATGGGGTAAAACCTCCCGCGCTCCGACTCAGTCAGGGCGCGCATATCGTTCTCGACCGAGAGTTCTTTCCCGGGGACACTGCGTTGATCGCCCCTCTGGCGGATAATGGACGTGTGCTTCTCGCGGTGCCTTGGTTTGGTTCCGTGGTGATCGGTCCGACGGATACGGAGATTGCGACGATCGAGCGCAACCCGGTTCCACGCCCGGAGGAGCTCGCAGCGCTACTTTCGAGCGCCGCGCGATTCCTCAGACGAGCACCTCGTGAGTCAGACGTGAAGAGTATGTTTGCGGGGATCCGGCCGCTGGCTGGAGCTTCCAGCGGTTCGACGGCGACCGCCTCTCGTGAACACGCGCTCGGAGTCTCGCCGAGTGGTCTTGTGAGCATTACTGGTGGAAAGTGGACAACGTATCGACGAATGGCTCAGGACACGATCGATCGCGCCGCGCAAGTCGGTGGACTGCGACGTCGGCGCTGCGTAACCGACTCACTTGCCATCTCGACGCTTCGGGCAGCACTTCGGGACTCCTTGTCTGCTGACGACCCGCGCGCGGACGAGAGACTGCACCCGCAGCGTAGGGAAACCAGGGCGGATGTGATCGTGGCGGCTCGGTTCGAGATGGCACGTCGAGTGGAAGATGTGTTGGCTCGGCGGTCACGCGTCCTCTTCACGGATGCGCGTCTTGCCATTGAGTTGGCGCCGTCGGTTGCGCAAATCCTCGCAGATGAGCTTGGCCACGACTCAGGTTGGATTCAACACGAACTCAGAAGCTTCACCGACCTTGCGAAGTCATATCTCCCTTCGATGGAGTGATGAATGGACGGAATTCTCGCAATCGATCAGGGAACGACGAGCTCACGAGCACTCATTGTGGATCGAGGCGGCAAGCCACATTCGCTCGTCCAAATACCCGTCTCGCTTTCACATCCTCACGTTGGTTGGGTGGAACAGGATCCAATGGAGATTCTCCGCGGACAGATCGACGTTGCTCAGCGAGCACTCCAGCAGTCGAAGTGCCGCGCTCTTGCTGTGGGGATTACAAATCAACGGGAAACGACGATCGTCTGGGATCGAAAGTCAGGAGCGCCGGTGTCTCCTGCGATTGTCTGGCAGGACCGCCGAACGGCGCAGCTCTGCCAATCGCTCCGCGAGCGTGGTCACGCGAATCTGATTCGTGAGCGCACCGGTCTTGTGATCGATCCCTACTTCTCTGCAACAAAGTTGATGTGGATTCTGGACTCCGATCCAGAACTTCGACGACGCGCCCAGGCCGGAGAGCTCTGCTTTGGAACGATTGATTCGTTTCTCGTCTGGCATCTCACCTCGGGGAAGGTGCACGTCACCGACGTGACCAATGCCTCACGCACCATGTTGTTCAATATCCATACGCTCGAATGGGACAGTGAGCTTCTCGCGCTGTTTGATATCCCACGCGAGATGCTGCCGACGGTGGCGAGCTCGAGTGAAGTATACGGTGAGATTGAGTTGGAGGGACCACTCCGTGGCATTCCCATCGCGGGGCTCTGCGGTGATCAGCAATCCGCACTCTTTGGACAGCTCTGCCTCCGACCAGGGATGGCGAAGAATACCTATGGAACGGGATGCTTTCTGGTGATGACGACCGGGAGCGCGGCCTGCGCATCGAGCCACGGCCTTATAACGACCATCGCCTGGAAGATCGGCGGAGCGACGACATACGCTCTCGAGGGAAGCGTGTTTGTCGCAGGCGCCGCCGTTCAGTGGCTGCGCGACGAGCTCGGCGTCATCACCCGCGCCGAAGAGGTCGAGCAGCTCGCGCTCTCCGTGCCCGATTCTGCGGGAGTGGTCTTCGTCCCTACGTTCACCGGGTTTGGCGCGCCACACTGGGACGCCGAGGCGCGAGGTGCAATCTATGGACTCACCCGAGGGACGACTCGCGCGCATATCGCTCGGGCAGCCCTTGAGGGCGTTGCTTTTCAGGTGGCGGACGTGGTCGCTGCGATGAAACAGGACTCCGGGCTTCCGCTCACGGAGCTTCGCGTCGATGGCGGAGCCTCCGCAAATACATTCCTGATGCAGTTCCAGAGTGACGTGCTTGGATCGACGCTTGTGCGGCCTCGTTGTCTCGAGACGACGGCGATGGGCGCGGCCTTTCTCGCCGGGCTCGCAGTCAAGTTTTGGAACGGAACGGATGAGCTCGAGCAACTGTGGCAGGAGGAGCGTCGATTTACACCGCAGGCTTCTCAGTCGAACATCGAACAGCAGCGCGCCGCGTGGAAAGACGCCGTTCGACGTACACGGAGCACGTAGCGAATCTGCTTCACGGTGTTGCCGATGGTTCCTGCCTCTCGGCTTTTTTTCCGCCGAAGAGCGGGAGGAGGCAATGAGTATTGTAGTGCTTCCAGTAGGCGACAATCGCGTAGCCGAGAGGCGCCAGAAACGGAAAGATCTCGTCGTAGTTTCCTTCCACAATCAGCACTGGGCGACAGCGCTGCAGTGTCGCAAGCGCGCCACGCAGCACCTCCATATAATGAATTTCAACATCGATCTTCAGAAGCGTGAGATCGTTGAAGTCATATGAGTCGAGCGTGCGCACCGCCACACCGCCTTGCGTCGATCGATCGAGGAAGGGGCTCCCCAGGTTCCCCGGAACATATTTCATCCCGGCTAAGTATGTGTCGTC
>JADYYL010000179.1 GCA_020853655.1 Deltaproteobacteria bacterium | reverse complement strand
GCTTATTCAGCTGAAGAGCGAGTTCCCACGGATCCCGTTTTATAATCCACTGTGGAACGCTGGAGTCGAGGCTCGGGAGTTTTTTCCATCCGGCGCATTGAACGTGTTCTTTCTCTTTTCGCCTCTTGTGTATGCTTTTGAACCAACCCAGATCTATTCGGCGCTGGTGCTGACGCTCCTCTTTGGCGTCACACCCGCCTCCGGCTATCTCGCGGCGCGGATTATTGGCTGTTCGGTGAACGTCGGTTCCCTGAGTGCCGCGCTCGCCGTGACGAGTTCGCTGTTCTGGTATCGTTGGGCACTGAGCTATGGGACGCTCGGCTTTCTCCTCTCCGCCGCGCTTGTGCCGCTCGTTCTGGCACTGTGGTCTCGACTCGTTGAGCGGGGAAAGGTTGGAGCAGGTGATGGAGCCGCCTTCGCGCTTTTCGCCACGCTCAGTTTCCTCTGGTCTCCTGCCCTTCTTTTCTTCGGTCCAATACTGGTGCTTGGGGCAAGTTTGGCTTTTCGAGGATTTCTCCGTCATCGAGGTGCCTGGATACTGTTGGCGGTCTTGCTCGTCGCGAATGGGACATGGATAGCGATATTTCTCCACGCCTCGCGGGTCGGTGACTTTGTGAGCAGCACCGCTCCGGCGGCAGCGGTTGTTGCGCCAGAAGGAGCAGCGCTCCAAGCGACGAAATTTCGTGATGTCGAGCAGGAAGAGGGGGCGAATGGACGTCTCGCGAGTCTGCGCGAGCATGCCATGACATTCAATCCGCTCATATTTTGTTTCGGTGTCTTCGGAGTTCTCACGATCCGACATCGAACCGCTCGAATCATTTTTTCTGGCGCGGTGTTGAGCGCCGGTGCCTTAGCTTTGATAGGACCGCTCGTGAAGCCGCAGCTGGAACTGGAGCGAATGTTCGTCGTGCTTGCGCAACTCCTTGCGGTTCCGACGGCGATTGTGTTTGTGCGCACGGTGGAGTCCGAACGGCGATGGGTTGCGAGCATTCTGCTTGGTTCGCTCGTGATTCTTCCGATCTGGATGTTTCGCATTATGAAGAATGGGACTGCGGAACGCTTTACGAGCGCGGCTCCGATTGTGGCAAACCTGACTTCGGCGATTCGTGAGCACAGCGGGTCCGGCCGAACGATCTTTGCTGGTTTTACACTCCACGAGCTGAGTGGCGGGCATATTGCGCCGCTTCCGGCGTGGACCGGCAAGCCGATCATCGCATCCCGCTACCAGCATGATCGCTGGGAGTACACGGATGTCATTCCCAAATACTATCGAGATCGTGGGCAGGTCGGGGTGTATGAGTACTTCGACCTCATGAATGTGACTGCGGTGGTCACGCATGATCGATTTTGGCGAAAGTGGATCTCCGATCGACCGGCGGATTTCGAGTTGATGTGGAAAGAGGATCGCTTCCGTATTTTCCGCCGGAAAAATGTGCAGCCGAGTTATTTTGTTAAAGGGGAGGGTGACGTTCTTGCGCAGGACGGGAGTTCGGTTCGCGTCGCGTTGCGCACCGATCAAGCCATACTCAAGTTTCACTACCTTCCGTTTCTCGAAGCAGATGGTTGCCTGCTTGAGCCTGCGGAGTTTGCAGGCGGGGTGACGCTTATTCAAATTCGAGATTGCAGGAACTCGCCGATCGAGATTCGGGCGAAGTCGATCGTTCAGCGAATCCGGGGCAAATGAGCTTTCCGCGCCAGGCCGCGAACTGCGCTACGATTTGGTTTTGAGGAACGTGAAGATCTCGAGATAGCCGTCCCGAGCGCTCTCGAGTTCCGCCAACGAAACTTGCTCCTCATCGGTATGGGCGACCAAGATCGACCCCGGTCCGTAGAGCACCGCTTGCGCTCCCAGGGCGGCGAAATGAGGGATATCTGTTCCAAAGGAGGCGACCTTGGTCGGCAGGGTTGGAATCTCCATGAGTTTCACGGCCGGGGCGTCGTAGAGCACCTCCACGTTTCCGCGATCAGCGACGATCTCGCGAATTTTGGCGAGCACGGGTCCGGTGGGGCCGACTGTTCTGACGAGGCAGTTCAGGGTGCCGTGCGGAGAGATGACGTTGTCGGCGACACCGCCTTCAATCTTGCCGACATTGATCGTCGCTCGACCGAGTTTCGAATCGTATCCGAAGTCCGTATGTAGCAGATCGTGCGCGAGCTCCACGAGTGTGGTGTTGGCGTCGTCGCCAAGCTCGGGATATCCCGAGTGGCATGCCCGTCCCTCCACCGTGATGTGAACACCGAGCCCACCTTTATGTGCGCTAATCGCGACGCCTTCGGTCGGCTCTCCGTCGACAAGGTACGCTATCCCGCGATTCGCGAGCGACGCCGATGCCATTTTCGCGCCTATCCCGTCCTGCTCTTCGCCGACAACGATCAGCAGACCAAAGTCCGTCTCGCCCCGCGTGAGTAGCTCTTCGCAGGTCGCGACAAACGCCGCGATGATGCCTTTCGCATCGCACGCCCCCCGTCCGAAGAGGCGGCCGTCACGGATCTGCGGTTCGAACAGGGCGTCTGGAGCGGAAACGATATCGATATGAGTGGTGAAAACAATGCGGGGAGTGCCCCAAGCGACAAAGAGGTTCTCGCGACCATCCACAACCGCGAGATGCTCGACGGACCAGCCACGCTTGCGAAAATCCTCGGCCAAGAATGCGACGGCTTCATGCTCCGATCCGCTCAGTGAGCGAAATCGCATGAGCTGAACGGCGAGATTCGCGATGGCTTCTCCGTTCATATGGTTCAGGTGCGGGAAAGTGTGTGGAAAAGAGAGGTCGTTACGCTCTTGCAGGGGTTTTCACAACCCTACGGGACGGGGAGCAGTTCTAACGGGCCCGAGGGGTCGAATGCGTAATCGGTGACTGGCCGTCCTTCCCCCAGGTGCTCCACGAGGATTCGCTCGAGCCGTTCGGGAGTGCAGTGGTGGTACCAGATACCCTCAGGATACACGACCGCGATTGGTCCTGACTGGCAGATTCCTAGGCATTTGGCGCGACTCCGGCGAATGCCTTTATTGCGCAATCCCAACTCCGCGAATCGCTTCTTGAGAAACGTCCACGAGGCCTCCATGACCTCATTCGTCGCGCAGGTGCAGCGTTCGGTGTCGTGACAAAGAAAAAGGTGCATGCGGTTTCTCGAGTTCAGCAATCGCCGTTTCGGATAGCCTTCGCGAGGTCTTCCGCGAAATAGGTAATGATGATGTCCGCGCCGGCGCGGCGAATCGCGGTCAGGCATTCGAGCATGACCCGTTTCTCGTCGAGCCAACCGGCTTGTGCGGCGGCTTTCACCATCGCGTATTCACCGCTGACATTGTAGGCCGCCGTCGGCAAGCCGAACCGATCCTTGGCTGCTCGAATGACGTCGAGATACGCGAGGGCAGGCTTCACCATGACGATGTCGGCTCCCTCGTCGATGTCGTGCGCGACTTCGCGGAGCGCTTCTTCGAAATTTGCGGGATCCATCTGGTATGTTTTTCGGTCGCCATACTGAGGCGTCGCCTGGGCAGCCTCGCGAAATGGGCCATAGAACCCCGAAGCCATCTTCGCAGCGTAGGCCATGATGATCGTATCGATGAAATCTGCATCGTCGAGCCCCTGACGCATCGCGCCGACTGCGCCATCGATCATGCCGCTCGGTGCAACCATGTCCACGCCGGCGCGTGCCAACGACAGGGTCTGCTTGACGAGTCGTTCCAGCGTTGCGTCGTTATCGAGTTTGCCTTCGCGCATGACCCCGCAATGTCCATGCGAAGTGTATTCGCAGAAGCAGACATCGGCGATCACGCAACTATCAGGAACACTCTTTTTGATCGCGAGGGTTGCCTCTTGGACCAAGCCGTTGTCCTGCCATGAAGACGAGCCCTCATCGTCTTTCTTGTCGGGGACGCCGAAGAGAAGCGTAGAGCGCACGCCTGTTTCATAAAGCTCCTGAGCGCGCTCAGCCGCGAGGTCGACACTCAAGTTAAATTGACCCGGCATCGAAGAGATCGCACGCTTCACGCCCTTTCCAGGGACAATGAAGAGCGGCATGACGAGAGAGGACGGATGGATGCGGGTCTCGCGAACCATTTCACGGATAACGGGCGATTGGCGCAGGCGGCGGGGGCGTTGTGTCGGAAACATACCTCTCTCACGGAGGAAGGGGATTGAAACAGTGTTGCGAGGAAAATAGTTCCCCACGGCACGTCTGTCAAAAAGCAGTGAACCGGCCGTCGAGCGTGTTCTGCCCTCTTTCTCTGCCCCAGAGGCTCATTTCGGGCGCATCCGCGTTGTCGGTCTTCGCGCGATTGCTCAGCGATCTTTCGGTCGCCTCCTGCCTCTGCTTTCGCTCTCCGGGTTCTCGCGGCGAGAAAAAGCGCATCGCGCACTCTAGGCGGCTGGAACTTCTTCCTGGCCCTGTCCGCCACCCTTGATGTTCCGCTCGTAGTCGTCCCAGGCACGGTAGAAGTAACCGCGCTTGTCGATGAGTTCGCCAAAGCTGCCGACCTCAAGGATGGCGCTCTGCGACATGAATACGATCTTATCGAAGAGTGGGATGAGGTTCAGGCGATGGCACGACGAGATTACGGTGCGATTAGCGAAGTGATAGAGCAGCCCGAGGAAGATTTCCTTCTCCGTCTTCGGGTCGAGGCTTGAAGTCGGTTCGTCGAGCAGGATGACCTCCTTTCGACTGGCGCGCAGCAGCCCCCGAGCCAGCGCTAGCCGCTGCTTTTCGCCAACCGAGAGGTTCAATCCCTTTTCTTCGAGATTGGTATCCCAGCCGTTGGAAAGCTTTCCGAGGAGAAGATCGAGTTTGCAGAGTGAGACGAAGAACGAAACTTCTCGAGGGTCGAACTCCTCACCCATGGTGAGGTTGTAGATGACCGTCTCGGAGAAGATCTCGGGCTCTTGTGGGATCAGGAGACACGTCTGCACGAAGGTGTCGAGTCCGAGCGACGGCTGTATGTCGGTCGAGAGTGCGTAGCTGTCGGGTTCAATCAAGCCCGCGAGGATTTTCAACAGGGTGGACTTGCCGCTTCCGCTCTGTCCGACAAGCGCAATCTTCTCCCCACGTCGGAAATCGAAGCGGACATTATTCAGTCCCAGGTTCTCGCCAGGAATGTATGAGAAGTGCAGCTCCCGAAGGGACGCCGTATTCCAACCTGTGCGAAGCGCTTCGGAGCGATCGGTGCGGACAGGAAGCTTCGATGAATTTTGGAGAACGTCCGTCGCGTCTTCGTACGCTGTCGCTGCTTCAGTGAGCCCGCTGTAGTAGCCAGTGAAGCTACCGATCGCCTGAAAAATCCGGTCAAGGTAGCTAATCAGCACATACACCGGCCCGACGAGGAACGCTTCGCCGGATCCCACTCGCTGATAAAAGTAGATCATGAGCGAAGTGCCGATGACGAACGCATATCCGACGCCAGTCGCGCCCCACTTGAGTTCCATGAACTTGGAAATGCGTTGGCTGAGGACGAGACCTTCATTCCGCTGTTCGCGAAGATGGCGCCGAGCGGATTCTTCTACGCTCAACGTTTTCACGGTGACGACGTTCACGAGATAGTCGACCACGATTCGGTTGAGTTTGTTGCCAAACGTATTGTTTTTCCGGATTCGGTTCGTCAACTCTCGGTTGAAGACGATCATGAGGATGATCGTCAGCGCGGACATGGCGAGCACATTCGTGGCCACCCAGAAATCGAGGGTGAAGATCGCGATGCCGGCAAAGATGACCTTTACTGAGCCTTCGATGAACTGCCAGACGAAGGTGCCGATCATGTTGTCGATCGCACCGGCGCTTCGATGCAGCTTACTCAGCGTCTCCCCGGAGTGATGCGAGATGTGCCAACGAAGCGGAAACCGCAGGAGAGCGTCAAACACCCGGCTGAGAGTAAACATCCGGGCAGAATACGCGACGCGGTTTTGCACATAGCGCGCGAGGTGATGGAAGAACGAGTAGACGAGTCGGAGAACGATGTAGGCCACCATCCCCATCGCGCCAATACGGAACCCCTCATCCGTCAGCCCATACTGGGTGAAAGCGTCCAGGGTGTAGGCAATTGCCCAGGGCTCAAGGAGCGAAAGGGAATAGGCCAGGATGAAGAGGACCACGAAAAGGTAGAATCGGGGCCGTTCGTCCTGAGTGGCCTCCCAGGACCCTTGGAGGAGGTGGGAGAATGATTGTCGTGAGGGCTGAGACATGAACCGCTGTTTAATCAAATAGATAGCGATGAGACGAGAAAATTCGACCGATAGCTAAATAAGACAACTCCTAATATCTTCCAGGCCGTGCTGCTGAGCATGACCGTTATTGACGCCCTTCGAAGTAATTACAAGGAAGGCATGTCGAGCGGGGCGTTTTGCACCCTGACATCGGCTTTGGAAGAAATTTGGCGAGCATAGCGGCAGAATCTTAACTGTTTTCATGGTAAATCTCAACCGGCAGACCTTCGAGCGAATGTGGCGGCTAGTCAAGCCGTTCTTCTTCTCCGAGGTGAAGTGGAAAGCACGGGGGATGCTCCTGCTCCTCGCGCTCTTCGCACTGTCGATCGCAGCCATCAACGTGCTGCTGAGCTACCTCGCGCGCGATTTCATGACGGCATTCGCGTTGAAGGAGCGTGACGAGTTCTTTCGCAAACTGGGGTTCTATCTGCTCGGCTTCGGGCTGGCTACACCCGTGACCGTTTTCTACGCCTACACCGAACAACGCCTCGCGTTGATGTGGAGGCGCTGGCTCAGCAAAGAGATCCTCGGAAAATACTTCCACAATCTCGCCTACTACAAGATCGCGTCCTACGAGGGAATTGATAATCCGGATCAGCGGATCGAGGAGGACATTCGCTCGTTCACCGCGCAGTCGCTGTCGTTGTTTTTGATCATGGTGAATGCCTGCCTCACGCTTGTCTTGTTCGTCGGCATCCTCTGGTCCATCTC
>JADYYL010000178.1 GCA_020853655.1 Deltaproteobacteria bacterium | reverse complement strand
TCGTTTCGGTCGTCATCGGCGGACCTATGGAGATGGTTCCGATCGGTGCGATTCAGTCGAACATCCCGACGATCGCCTCGGTGAAGCCATACTCACCGCTCGAACTCGAAGGCCGGGATATCTACATTCGCGAGGGTTGTTACAACTGCCACTCGCAGATGGTTCGGCCGTTCCGGGATGAAGTCATCCGCTACGGCGAATATTCGAAGGCGGGCGAGTTCATCTACGACCACCCATTCCAGTTCGGCTCGAAGCGCATGGGGCCCGATCTCCACCGGGTGGGCGGCAAGTATCCGAACATGTGGCACTACCGGCATATGGCGGATCCGACTTCCACAAGCCCCGGCTCGATCATGCCGAAGTACTCGTGGTTGCATCGTTATGAGCTCGACACGAGCTATACGAAGGCGAAACTTGAAGTGATGAGCATGATGGGTGTGCCTTACAGTGCAGCCGAGATTGCAGGCGCAGAGGCCGCCGCCAAGGCGCAAGCTGAGACGATTGCCGCTGACCTCCGCGCACAAGACAACACGATGGACCCCAGTCTTGCCTCGAAGGAGATCATCGCGATCATCGCCTACATGCAGCGCCTTGGGACTGACATCAAGGCTGCGCCGGCTGCGGCAGCAGGAGGTGCTCAATGAGGTATCTGCTGCCGTCGTTTGAGATGCCGCCCATGTATGCATTCTTGCCGTTGGCGCTCTTGCTCCTTTTCCTCGCGATCGTGAAGAAGTCTTCGCCCGCGCGAGGGAGTGCCCAGGTCACACACATGGAGCGATTGCCGCTCAGTGACGATTCGGAAGAGTAAGAAGCTAGGGTAAGTAAAGTAGAGTTACGTTCTGACAAAGGTGGAGAGCGGAGAGACAACGCTCGAAAATTATGGCTGACCGCGAAGACGAGTTACTCAATCACGATTACGACGGAATTCAGGAGTACGATAATCAACTCCCGAAGTGGTGGGTGTATCTGTTCCTCTGCACGATCGTTTTTGCGGTCGTGTATGTCGGGTACTATCAGTTTGGTCCAGGACTCTCGCAGACCGAGGTTCTGGCGCTGGAGATGGCCGAGATGCAGAAGCTCGCTGCGGTGCAAGCTCCTGCCGCCGATTCGATTACCGAAGAGATGCTTCTCGCTCGTGCGAGCGAACCAGCGCGCCTCGCGGCGGGACAGGGGATCTATGCTGGGAAGTGCCTCGCTTGCCACGGACCTCAAGGGCAGGGGCTCGTCGGTCCGAATCTGACTGACGACCATTGGATTCACGGGCCGCTGTTGACGGACATGCGTCGGACTGTCGTGGAAGGCGTGCCAGCCAAGGGCATGTTGTCATGGAAGGCGCTCCTCTCCGAGGAGGAGATTCAGAATGTGGTTTTCTACATTCACTCACTCCACGGAACGAATCCACCGAATCCTAAGCAGCCAGAAGGAACGCTCGCGCCGGCAGCGTCCTAGAGCTGTCAGTTTCTGCGTAGCAGAAACTGACAGCTCTACGTATCGCACCGATAGGTGCGACCAGAGATAAAGAGCGGTTCTTCGTAAAGAAATTCTTCTGTCGCCGAAGGCGCCCCTAGGAATTTCTTGCTACACGGTTTCGAGAACCGCTCTAAAGGCCGTCCTAAAAATGTCGTCTCGAGCGCGATGCCGCGTTCGGTGAATGTATGGATGGTGACCAGTTTCGCGTCTGATGAGGGCGTGGGGTGTTTCGAGGCTAACAGCCTTGGGCACTTCACGTCCTCACTTTTCTTATCCCTCGAGGAGTATGGAATCTGATCCCGAGCCGACCTTTCGAGATACGCTCTACACGATTGACAAGGACGGCAATCGAAACTGGGTGTATTCGAACATCGTCATCGGCCGCTTTTTCAAGCGTCGCGCCGTGGTCGCCTACCTCCTTATGGCGTGGTATCTCATCGCCCCGTGGATCACCATCAACGGCTCGCAGGCCATCCTTTTTGACATCGAGCACCGCCGGTTCTCACTATTCGGTACGCAGTTCTGGGCGACCGATTCGATTTTCCTCATGTTCACCTTGGGTGGATTGGGATTGACCCTCTTTTTTTTCACGGCGCTCATCGGACGGGTCTGGTGTGGCTGGGCTTGTCCGGAGACGGTGTTCCTCGAGTTTCTCTTTCGCCCTATCGAGCGGCTGACAGAGGGGAACGCCGCGAAGCGGAAGCGACTCGATGAACAACCGTGGGGAGTTGAGAAAGTCACGCGGAAGGTCCTCAAGCACGCCCTGTCGGCGACATTGGCTTGGGTCCTAGCGACAACGTTGCTTGCGTACTTCTTTGGATCGCATCAAATGATCGCCATGATCCTTGAGGGGCCAGCAAATCATATGCTCCCATTCGTGCTGACCATCGTGTTTATGGGGGTGTTGGGATTTCAGTTTGGCTGGTTTCGAGAGCAGTTTTGCACAGTGCTCTGTCCCTATGCTCGATTTCAGTCGGTGCTTCTCGATGCGAACTCGATCGTCATCGGCTACGACGTCAAGCGCGGGGAACCCCGAGGCAAGCCTCGGGCAAAGTCCGAGAAACCGCTCGGCGATTGTGTGGACTG
>JADYYL010000177.1 GCA_020853655.1 Deltaproteobacteria bacterium | reverse complement strand
CCCATACCCATGCCACCACGACTCAAGAACCGATCTTCGAGACCGGCGTGGAGCTCGAGCTCTGCCATCCCGGTCATGGCGATCCAGCATATCTTGCACGGCGCGAGGCTATCTTTGCGCTCTCGCAACTGCACCGTGTCGAGGGGCTTGAGCCGCCCGTTATTCAGTACACAGAGGAAGAGAACTCGGTCTGGGAGACCGTCACACGTAAACTCGCTCCACTTCATGAGCGTTTCGCCGCATCCTGCTATCTTCGAGGGAAGGAGCGGCTCAACATTCCAACCTCGCGCGTTCCGCAGCTCGCCGTTCTCAGTGCGGAACTGCAACATTTGACCGGAATCGGTCTTGTTTCGGCCGAAGGAGCGATACCGTTCAAGCGCTTCTTTACCTATCTCGCGGACGGCCGATTCCCGTGCACTCAGTTCCTGCGCCACGCATCGAAGCCGGAGTTCACACCGGAACCTGACATGACCCATGATTTGTTCGGGCATGTGCCGCCGCTCGCCGATGCCGAGTATGTCGAGATCATCTGCATGCTGGGGCGCGCCACGAAGGCCGCGACTCCAGAACAGGCGCTCAAGCTCAAACACTTCAGTTGGTTCTCAATTGAGTTCGGGCTGATCGAAGAGCAGAACGAGACTCGAATCCTTGGCGCGGGCATTCTCTCCTCGATTGGGGAGATCCCATTTTCGCTTTCCTCAGAGGTGGAACGACGGCCTTTCCGCTTCCAGGAGGTCATTGAGACTCCGTACGACGTAACGCGGATGCAGAATCTGCTGTTCACCGTGAAGTCTCTGAGTCATCTGCGCAACGAGTTGCAGCACTGCGTGCAGGCACTCGGGATCGCTCTCTGAGAGAATCGCAGCGTCTTCACAACCCGACGCAGACGTTCAAGCGCGGGAAGAACCGTGCTCAAGAATCGCCGGATGCGCGACCACCTGGTCGCGCAATCTGTAAAGGTCGTCCGAAGACGCCTTCAACACGGTCTTGCTGAAGAGAGAGAAAAGATTCGGGGTGAGAGGATTCGAACCTCCGACCCTCGGTTCCCAAAACCGATGCGCTACCGGACTGCGCTACACCCCGAAGGAGGGGGTGAAAATAGCGGTAATTTCACGTCGGAAGCAAGCTCGACCTCTCCATCACAGAAAAACGTGGGTTGGGAAGCCTTAGGCGCGCTGATTGAGAGCGTTTCGTTGCGCCGAGAAGATGACCTCGACCCCCGAATAGGCGAGGTCTATCAACGGCGCGAGTTCGTCCCGGCGGAAATTTTTTCGCTCCGCGGTGCCCTGGATCTCAACAATCTCACCATCCTCGGAAAAGACGAGGTTGAGGTCGAAGTCCGCGCGACTATCCTCTTCATAGGCGAGGTCGAGCAGATACTCCGACCCAATGCGACCAACCGAGACCGCGGCGACCTGCTTGATCGGGACGCGGCCGCTCACAAGACGCTCGCGCTCAAGATACTCCAGTGCCTGAGCAAGTGCGACCCATGCGCCAGACGCCGCAGCCGTTCGAGTTCCGCCATCGGCGCAAAGCACGTCGCAATCAAGTCGTATCGTCACAGGACCGATCGAACGCAGGTCGATAGCTGCGCGAAGCGCGCGTCCGATGAAGCGCTGAATCTCGAGCGTTCGCCCGCTCTGCTTTCCTGCCGAAGCCTCCCGTCGATTGCGGGTGTGCGTTGAGCGCGGCAGCATCCCGTATTCCGCAGTGATCCAACCTTCTTGACGTGCCTTGAGCCAATCGGGAACTTCACGCTCCACCGAGGCCGTCACGAGGACCCGTGTGTTCCCGAAGCTGACATCCGCTGACCCCTCTGCATACGGGCTGACGCCGCATTGAATTCGAACGGGACGCATACTGTGGGAAGCTCGTTGATCGGCGCGCATAGAACTCTCTGAGGCTCATGGAGTGTCACGTTTTATCGACTGGTCGGTTGTAGTATAAAGCCGAAGCTGGATCGACCATCTTGCTCGATCTGTAGGAACCGTTCAAAGGCCCTCAACGACTATGAAAGCGCCAGTATCAATCTTTCGCCTTGTCACGCTGACAGCCGTGTTCGCCCTCACCCTCACGAGCGCGAGTGCCGAAAACGCGTTTCGCTGGATCGATTCGCAGGGTCGGGTGACCTATGGAAGCAAACCTCCCGCGAATGCGAAGGGAGTGGAGCCGCTGAATCCGAAATCTTACTCGAAGTATTCCTCTTCGAGGATGCTCCGCGGGTACGGCAATCGTCCTTCGACCTCCGCCGCGGTCGCGTCAAAAAGCGCCGTCATCAAAGATACGACACTCATTCCACCAGGAGAGATCAAGTTTGCTCTGCCGGCTGAATTGGATCACGCACCCGTCGCGACCACCCTCAACGACCAGAACGAGATCACGAGTTGCTCTGTGACGGTAAAGAATATCGGTGGGGAGAGTGCGCAGAACGTCAAGGTCAGTTTCGAATTCTCAGAGGGCACACTCGTCCCCGCAGAAGGCCCGGACAAACTCGGTGCCGGAGAAGAGAAGGCATATGCTATCCCGGCGAACTCTCTTCCACTGAAGCTGAAGACACCCGCAAGCGAATCCAACGTGGACGCCGCAACGACCCCACCACAAGTCGCCTTTGATTTCGTCTCCGGTCCCTAGAACTCATTTCATAAATCCCCATCCGTGGGGATTTATGAAGTTCTCCAAGCTCGACTGGGGCCCCGAATCGCCCCAGTCTCGCGTCGAACCGGCCGGTTCGAGCTTCGCTCTCACCACCGTAGGCGCCATCCGGGCGCCTGAGAACCCATTTACGAAATGGATTCTAGATCGATAGCACTCCGAACTAAAATTATTGCAGGGTGAAAAGCACCAGCTGCTCTTCAGGCTCGTCCACTTGACGCCCACCGACGAGCAACTCCGTCAGCTCACCGACAATCGCTTCTCGATTCGACTCGACCCATTTCCGGCGCGCGAGAAACATGCCCGGTGCAGCGATCTTCGCGTTTGGCTCCACGATGTGCACGTGACGGCGCAGGTAGAAGAAAAACCCATCGAATGATTCGTCTTTGCGGAGCTTGATGAAATGAATTGGGATGTCGGCGGGCACACGATTCGCGAGTGTCAGTGCGTAGTCACGATAGGTATGCGTGACGCCTTTCACTCCTACGAATACGGTCGCGAAAAAAAGGACCAGTGCCTGCACGAGCACAACCGCGCCGAGCATTCCCCACAGCGGTCTGCGACGAATGAACGAACCAAACCAGAGCGCAATGCTCGCCAGGAAGAGCGCCGAAAGCAGGACTTTGGCAAAGTAACCGGGGCCGTCGAGATACGCGGCCACCGAAGAGAGGTAGACCTCGATCTCCGAGTTCAGCGGAAGGAGTGGCAGGATCGCGGAAAGCGAATAGAAGATGCCGCCAACAATACTCGCTCCGAGGAGCCAGACCAGCACGCCCCACGAGAAAAGCTCGTAGCGCATGAGATACATCAGCCGAACATCTTTGCCCTCCGCCTGCAGCCGACGCCAAGTCGCCTCCATTCGAAGCGCGAGGACAAACGCGACGGCGGGCAAAACCGGGAGAAGGTAGCCCCTGCGCTTGCCGGCGGAGAGTGAAAGGAAGAGCAGCGTGACGGCAATCCAGACAAGGCCAGCGCGGATCGCCAAACGCGTGGCGGGGTCACGGGGAAGGAAAGGATTCTCCGTCCCCCGTTTTCTCCGGTTCCACTCTCCTCTCGCCAGAAATCCGAGATAGAGCAGGAACAGAATCCCCCACGGGGCGGTCTGTGAAAAGAAATGGGGAATATAGAACCAGAACGGCTTTGGTGTGATCCCCTCCCCCCCGACGAACCGCAGCAAATTCTCGAAATAGAACTTACGACCCACGAACGCGTCGCTGCCTCGCTGCGCCGCTAAAACGTACCACGGCGCTGCGAGCAGCGGGGCAATCAACCAATGCCAGCGCCCGACGGAGAGGAGCCCACTCATTCTCTCCTCCATCGCTGCGATCGACAGGATGACGAGCAACGGCAGCACGATGCCGAGTGGCCCTTTGGCGAGCACGGCGAGTCCGCACAGGAGCGCAACGCGGAGATAGATTGAATTCGGAATCTCGCTCAGAAGTTGTCTTGCCGCTCGACACCGAATCGCCGCGGCAAGCCATTCGAAAATCGCGGCACAGACGAGGCAACCGAAAACCATATCGACACGACCATCCTGCGCGAGACGCAAGAACCCATACATCGATAGCAGCAGCAGGAGGCCGGGCACATACGACTGACTTCCCGGAACAGCACGAAGAGCGTGAGACAGAGCAAAGAGCAACCCGCACGCGGCGAGCGCTGAGGGGAAGCGCAGAACGAACTCGTCGAGTACATCGAGGACCGTCGCCGTCGCCGCGCCGATCCAATGAAAAAGGAGTGGTTTCGAAGGAACGAACTCGCCGTTTCGAAGCGGAAGTATGAAATCGCCGGAATCGAGCATCTCCCCGACCACAACACCTTCGCGCCCCTCGGAGACTTGAAAGACAGGCGACGCGCCAAGCAAGGGGAACAGGATTGCGATTGCCCAGACCGCGAGCGCGAGGGACATCAAGAGCCGTTTCTGGATGGTCCTGTCCATCTGAGATAGCCTGAAAAATATTGCTCTGCGACGGCTCCGCCGTCCACGTCCGTTCATACCATTCACGCGGCAGAGATCGAATCGCCCTAGAACCCTCGGCTAAAATGGATTTCCTCGGACGTCTCTCCGGTGCTCGAGCCTCGTCCCACCCGCTTCACTTTCGACATGAACGGGAATAGCCCGCGGAGCGACTCGCGAGGCGCATCTGACGAGCGCAGGTGGCCATGGGAGCGACTCTCTCCATGCGGGATCCCCCAGGCACCAACTCTTGTCCGAAACTTCTTTGGCGGAGTCCATAAGCCGAGCGGACCACATTTGCCTGGATCGATCGAAGAAGAGCGAAACCGGCCGCACAGCGACCCCTGACCGGTACCAAAGAGATTCGTGAGTGAGATAGAAAAATCGGGGACCGAGGTGCGGTCACCCGAGAGTGGGCCTAGCGCGTCCACTCTCCGAAGATCATGGAGAAGACAACGACCGAGACACAGAGAAAAGAAGCGAGTTCACCGACGTTCACAAGCGTTCCGTGAGATTTGTGCGACTAGACGGTCCAAAGGGCAAGACAGCATGCGAATCGCTGTCGATGACCGTCTTCAAGTTACTTTAACTTATGAGAAAAATTTCCCGCGCTCGCAAGAGGTAAACTTCTGTGATGCGCGGACGGAGTTACTATCATGATGGACAAGGAGTTCCAAAGCCCCAGCGGCAGATCTGTGCACAAGTCGCTAACCCTCGAAGATGTCACTTTTTTTGAAAACTTGAACGCGGCGCGCGCTCATCAGACGAACGGTCGCCGCGCTCCTCTCGCGCGATCGCGAAAAGCCCTGGGCAAACGGTCGCTCACAGAAAAACCCCAACGAGCAAATTGATGGATGCGATCATTCGCAACCGCAAGGTCAGGCAATTTCGATAAGTCGCGCCGAAGACGACGAATACCCGAAGCTGGGAGTGGGGAGAGCCTCAAGGACGCTCTCCCCGTTCCGGCTCAGGTCTCCGATCGACGTGGGAAAGTTGGGTGAGTTGCGAGAACGGACATCTCCGCGCAAAAAAAAGCCTCGGCGCAACGGCCAAGGCTTTTCTCAACGTCGCAATGTTGAACAAGCTTACGCAGCGACTCGGATTGGTTCGTCATGCGTCTGCGACATCTTTCGGCGGCGGCGGCGACGAACGGCGCGCTTCTCCCCGGCTTCGTCTTCCGCGGATCCGTCTGTGTTAAAGTCGAGAACTTCCGTCAGCGAGTTTTCGAAGATGTGATCCTTCAAGCGATCAAGAGCGCGCTTCTTGACACGCGAAATGTGGCATCGGCTGTAACCGAGTGAGCTTGCGATGTCGATCAGCGGCTCGTCCTGCAAATAAGAGCGTTCAATGACTTCACGCTCAAGCTCGTCGAGGCGGTTGCATGCATCAGCGCAAATGCCAGCCTTTTCCTTACGAAGCAGCATTGCTTCGGGAGATTCTGCTTCTTTGCGGAGATTCTCGGCGATCTCAGGAACGAGTGCCCACATATCAGCTGAGCCCGTCGTCGCCCAATCGGTCGTGTCGACACCCGCACCATTGGCGAGAGCAAGGAACATGTTGCTATCGGACGTCGCGCTCGCAACCGCGCGAACGAGATGGCCACGGAGATGGTAGAAGAAAAAGGTGACGAAGCTCGCACCCTTTGATTCGCAGTATCGGCCGGCGGCTTCGCAGAGAGAGAGATCGACAATGCTATCCACTTCTTCCGCGGGCATCATCACTCTCCACCGACGGAGCATGCTCCGAGCGAGCTTCCGACCATTCTCACGATGGGTGAGAATGAGGTCATCGATCTGTGCGCGTGTCTTCTTCTTCGGCTT
>JADYYL010000176.1 GCA_020853655.1 Deltaproteobacteria bacterium | reverse complement strand
GCCCAGTTCCTCATCATCGCGGCGGATTTAGACCGGTCTGAGGTGAGCGGATGCTCGATTGATGCACTTCATCGAACGGTCACGGAGCTATCAGGGCGTTTTGGCGTTCAGCTCGTCACGCCACGCGACGTCGTTTATCGTCGAGGGAACGACTGGGTACGGGTTCCCCGGGCCGAATTTGCGACCCTCGCCAAGAGTGGGGAGGTCGACCTAACGACTCCGGTTCTCGACGCGACGGTCATCCATCTTGACCAAGTACGCGCTGGACGGTGGCGCCCTGCCGCCTCCGAGAGCTGGCACAAAGCCGCATTTTTCTCCTAGGAAACTGTTTGAGGCTTAATGGCCCTTCGAAAACGCGGCTAGGATCCCGACGGCCTCATCCAGCCGTGCATCCGGCAGGAGCGTGCTGAGGAACACGCGGGCGCCGAGTTTCTCGCCAAAGTAGTAGCCCGGGTAAGCAAACACACCTCGGTCGATGAGCTCGCAGACCAGTTCGTCCTCATCAATGTCGTGGAGATATCGCGGAAAGAGAAATGCTCCGCCGTCGGGCACCGAGCATTCCCAGTTTCCGGAATCATTGAGCACCCGAGTTGCTCGCTCCATCTTCCGCCGATGACTCACCCGCACAGCTTCGACAAACGATAGACCACGCTCGGAGAAGAGTTCGGGGACCAGTGACTGCGCGAGGCTCGAGCTGCTGAGAAACGCGTCATTCAATACGGCAAGCCGATCAGCATACTGCTCTGCCGCGCGATCGTTCATCGCGATCCAACCGAGTTTGAGATCGGGGAGGGCGAACATCTTCGAGATCCCGTTGAGATGGAACACCGGCAAGTGTGGATGAAGCGCGCCCACAGGCGGTGCGCCGAGTGCGTCTGCCGTCAACGGAGCGAACACTTCGTCGACGATGAGCGGGACGCCAATGCGCTCGATCGCGTTTGAAGCATTTCGATACACGCTCCCCGTCGGATTGTGCGGGCTGATCAACACGACCCCTCGAGTCCTCTCACTCGCGGAGGCCAGCACACTCGCTTCATGAATCGACCAATCCGTTGGATCCAAATGATACGCCACGCCCTCGACGCGCTGATGATGAGCAAGATGTTCGAACAGCGGATAGCTCACATCTGGGAAGAGGAAGTGGTCTCCGGCGTCGGCGAGCAGCGAGAACAGCAGGGCATAGCTCTCCGAGGTGCTTGCCGTCAGGAAGATGTTCTCAGGGGAGACGTGCAGAGACGGAGTCCGGGCGCGATACCATTCAGATATTGAAATCCTCGCGCGCTCGAGTCCACGAGCATCGGGCGCATACGTGCGGTTGGAGAGGTAACGATCTGCCGCGGCTCGAAGAATATCGTTGGGAAACATGACGCCGCAGCTCGTCGGATTCGAGTCGGTCAAGTCGATGAGCCGAAGCCCTGAAGCGACCCGTGCTGCTCGTCGCTGCTCGATCGGGTTCGGCTCAAGCGTGATGTTCGACAAAAATCCTGGCATAGGCAAAGCTCTGGCGAGACGGGACCCAGCGGATAATAGAGTATTCTCTGGGAACGTAAAACGCGGCTGGGAGAGTCGCCGTTTCAGAGAGCGAGCAGGAGTCGTGAGCACTCTCGCAGCAATGCCAAAACAATTTTCGAGAAACAGAGAGGTAGCAGCCTGAGCGAGTCGCGAGACGCAACATCGTCAATTCTTTTCGTCGCCTTACCAGAGATGCGTGAGAATCTCGGTCGTGAGCTTTCGGCAATGTTCCCCCGTGGGGAAATCTCTGAGGTCGGCTCGTCGAGTTTCCTCGTCGCGACGTCGTCACCACTGGATCTTCCGCTATTCGTTGCCTACTCCATTCAATCCCTTCCCGCGGCGCGCAAGGTCACGGGCACGAGTGTTCGAGAACTCGCCGACGCCGTGATGGGTGAGATATTTCGCTCACTTCCCTCTGCCTGTCCGGCGTGGAGACTCGGTGTGTTCGGTTCTCCCGGCGATGCGCGCGTTGAGAGTCGTGGGGCACTGCTCGAAGAACAAGTGCTTGAGCGTATCGAGGATCGGAGCCGGAAGCTGTTGCGAAGCAGGGTCAGTTCCTCCGATCCATTTCATGCAGACGAGACCACCGCGCAGGTGCTGCTCGTCGCTCCGGATACTGCGTTTGTTTCTTTCGTGACGCCTGATATGCGGGTCGGATTCGAGCCCGTGCTCTCGCCCATGACTGCGGGTCGGGCGGAAGTGGAGAACGATCCCCGTCCACCAGCTCGTGCTTATCAGAAGTTGCTTGAGGCTGAGGCGCAGCTCGGTGTTGCAATTGGAAGTGGCGATCGCTGTGTCGATCTCGGCTGCACTCCGGGAAGTTGGTCCTACATCGCGTTGACGCGCGAGGCGACAGTCGTTGGTGTTGATCGCGCGGAGCCGGACCAAGAGGTCACTTTACACGAACAGTTTACGTTTCAACGAGGCGACGGGTTCGCCTACACGCCGAGCGCCCCAGTTCACTGGCTGCTCTGCGATATCGTTGCGCCTCCACAGCAGACGCTCGAACTCCTTCAGCGCTGGCTTCGTGAAAGGTGGTGCGAAAAATTCATCGTGACCTTCAAGTTCAAAGGCGACCCTGACATCCGCATCCTGACCCGCCTGAAGGAACTTCTCCGTCAGCAATGCGGTCATGCCTTCGTTCGGCATCTGACGCACAATAAGAACGAGGTGACGGCCGCAGGGGTGGTGAAACCGTTTCGGTCTTGACGAAATCTCATCCGCCGGATTTGATGGCGGCTCCGCGGAAACATCGATCGCTCCAGGCCGTTTATCTTTCGGTCGCTGCCCGCTCTGTATCGCGAACTCGAGGAATCAGGGCCGGGCTAGTCGCTCGGAGCATTTTGTTCATGTTGCGTCCGCTTCTCGCTCTCGCGCTTATCGTCGCCGTGTCAGGGTGCTCTACCCTCGAGGCTCCGTTTCGATATGCCGGAATGGACCAGAAGACTCTGAAGTCGACCTCGGTTTCTTCTTTGCCGACTGATTTCGCGTTTGACGACCTCCTCTCGGCGCCGGAGAAATACGGAACGGAGCGCGCTCATCTTCTCGCTGCCGTTGACCGGAGCCTGGCGTATCTTCGTTCGCCGGGTGCTGCGAAGGTGTATCGCTCTCGCTCTCAGCCTCCGTTCTCTCAAGAACATGTGACGCTTTCACTTGAGCGCTTCCGCACGCTGCTTCTCGAGACGCACACCGCGATAGAACTTCGAGACGTCGTTCGAAAAGAGTTCATGTTCTTTCGATCCGCCGGTCAGGAGTCGACCCCCGGAGAGACGCTTTTCACGGGCTACTGCGAGCCAATGTTCGCCGCCAGTCGAGTTCCCACTTCGGAATTCAGGTTCCCACTGTTTCTTCGGCCGGCAGACTTCCCGAAGTGGGAGAAGCCCCATCCCACCCGAACGCAGCTGGAAGGGCATCGTGGACTTGGAGGGCCCGGCACGCTCCTGAACGGTGCGGAGCTTCTGTATCTTCGCGATCGATTTGATGTGTTCTTTATTCAGGTTCAAGGCTCCTCAAAACTCCGATTGCCGGATGGCCAACTCGTCTCGGTCGCGTTTCACGGAGCGACGGAGTATCCCTTCACCAGTGTGGCATCGCTGCTGATCAGAGACGGAAAGATGAGGCGCGACCAAGCCTCTATGACCCGACTCCGCAATTACTTCAAAAACAACCCAGCGGAGTTCGATCACTACCTCTCAAAGAACAACCGATTCATCTTCTTCCGTCTTCTTCCTCAGCACATGACCCCGCGAGGAAGCTTAGACACCGTGGTCACCTCGGAGCGCTCGATCGCCACCGACAAGTCCGTGTTTCCTCCGGGTGCGCTCGCGCTCATGCAGGTCGAATTACCGAAGCGCAACG
>JADYYL010000175.1 GCA_020853655.1 Deltaproteobacteria bacterium | reverse complement strand
GTGCGGTCATCCACGGCTGTTGAGAGGACGGACCCCACCCTCATCCTCGCTGTATGCATTCAGGGGCATCACGCGGTAAGCAAACCTGGCGTCGAAGCGAGACGCGGAGGAGCCCCCACAGACGGGCTCCGAGGACTCTTTCAAAGGGGTTGGAGAAAGACAGAGGAAAGAGCTTCCGCTGACTTGAATTCATTATGCAATTTGGTTAAGACGAGTTCGGAAATTGCGGCGGCTTTGAGCCAGACGGGCAGCCCGCCGCGTAAGTTCCCGGAATCAGTTCTTTAGCTACAATCGTTACAGGCTCGATGAGCGCAGGCCACGGCTTCAATTTTGTTCAGAACGTCGCAGACACGCTCCATCTCGGGGAGTTTGAGAACGCTATTACGGCGATCGCTGTAACAGGCCTGCTCGTTCTCGCAGCGACGGTCGCTGCCGGGCAGCTCAAGCGCAGCCCAAACGCGCTCATCCCCGAAAGCACCCTGACGCTCCGAAATTTTTTCGAACTCATCATCTCGATGATCGTGAAGCTTGGCGATCAGGTGATGGGAAAAGAGAACCGACGGTTTCTTCCGTTCATCGCATCAATCTTCGTCTTTCTCTTGGCGATGAATTTCGTGGGGCTTATCCCGGGGATGTCCTCGCCAACGGATCATCCGGGCATGAACTTCGGTCTCGCGCTGATTGTTTTTCTCTCCTACCACGTGTGGGGTATTCGAGAGTTGGGCTTCGGGAAATACATGAAGCATTTCTGCGGCCCCGTGGACGTTCACTGGGCGTTTTGGATCGCCGCGCCGTTCTTTCTCGCTCTCGAAGCGTTCAGCCACGGCGTGCGGCCACTCACCTTGACGGTTCGTTTGTTCGGTAATATGACAGCGGACCACGCGGTTCTCACCGCGTTCACCGACCTTACGCGAGGAGCTTGGGTACCGGTGCCCGTGATCTTCTATATGTTCGGGGCACTCGTGTGTTTCATCCAAGCATTCGTTTTTACTGTACTGACGATGGTGTATATCCGCCTCGCCGTCTCCCACGGCGAAGGTCACGCTGAAGAAGCGCACCACTGACGGAACAGAGAGTTGTAAGGAAACCGCATCTAAGATTTTAGGCTAGGAAGGAGAGAGTTATGCAATTGGTTCAGTTCGTCGTTCTCGCTGTCATCGCAGTCCTCGTTGGCGATGTCGCTTACGCTCAAGACGCTGCAGCAGTCAGCTCGAGCAATTCATATCTCCCCATCGGTGCAGGTATCGGCCTGGGCATCGCGGCATTGGGTGGTGCACTCGGACAAGCGAAGATCATCTCTTCGGCTCTCGAGTCCATCGCACGCAATCCCGGTGCTTCTGGCCAGATGTTTATCGTCTGGATTCTCGGCGCTGCGTTCGTCGAGTCTCTCGTCATCTTGACCTGGCTGGTCGCTAGCGGCTTGGCTGGTAAGGTCTAGTCACCCGAGCGATTCATTTCGCTCCGGGCTTGAGGCGTCTGCATCGAAAGGTGCAGGCGCCTTTTTTGTTTTGAAGAGCGCTCGAGAAATTAGATGAGATCTCCGCCGCTCTCCGACAAAATCCCGTCCGAGAAACTCCGTCGGCCGCTTTGTATTGTGACACGCGCTTGAGCGGCGCGTGTCGTGAGATGGGTGGGGCGCGAGGGCGAAGGATTCGCAACGGCGCCGTGAGCACGCCCCGGTCAAACTCTCTTGTGATCGAGTCTACTCGTGGTGTGCGAGCCAGCGCTCAGCTTCAATCGCGGCCATGCATCCGGAACCAGCGGCGGTGATCGCCTGACGGAACACGTGGTCTTGCACGTCTCCGCACGCAAACACTCCGGGGACCTTGGTCGCGGAACTGTTCGCCGCAGGGATGATGTAACCGTTTTCGTCCAGCGGGAGGTACTCTTTAAACAGCTCCGTATTCGGCGTGTGGCCGATGGCGTAGAAGATCGCGTTACACTGAATCTCTGATCGCTCGTTGGTTTGCGTATTCTCCAGGATCGCGCCGGTAATTCCGCTCTTTCGATCGCCAAGGAGTTCCACGATCGTTGAGTTCCAAACCATCTCTACCTTCGGATGAGCGAGGACACGATCGGACATGATCTTCGAAGCACGGAGTTTGTCACGGCGGTGGATCAGGCGGACCCGCTTTCCGAACTTCGTCAGGAACATCGCTTCTTCTGCGGCAGAGTCTCCACCGCCGATCACCACGATCTCTTGATCCCGGAAGAAGGCGCCATCGCACGTTGCGCAGGTGGAGAGCCCGAATCCCATCAAATCCCACTCACGTGCCAGACCAAGGGTCTTCGCGGTCGCGCCGGTGGCGATAATGAGCGACCGACACTCGAGCATCTCTTCGTCGAGCCAGAGCTTAAATGGGGACGAGGAGAGATCGACCTTCGTCGCCCGCTTCTCGATGAACTCCGTTCCAAATCGTTCGGCCTGCTTTCGCATCTCGGCCATGAGATCGGGACCCATGATCCCGTGAGAGAATCCCGGGAAGTTCTCGACCTCTGTGGTGGTGGTGAGCTGGCCGCCCGGCAGGGGACCGCTAATCAGCAGGGGCTTGAGATTTGCGCGAGCCGCATAAACCGCTGCGGTCAATCCCGCGGGTCCTGAGCCCAGAATGATGACGTCACGCATTGAATTTCCCATAGAAACCCCGGATAACATGAGACGAATGAGATCGTTTCTAACATGCTTTGTCGGAATCGAAAATTTCAGGGGACGTTGCTGTCGCCGACAGGGGAGCTTTCGCGGGGGGATTGAGTTCAACCCGTATATTCGTCATCGAGTATCCGAACAATGAAGAAGCTGCTGATAGCTAATCGAGGCGAGATCGCCGTGCGAATCATCCGCGCGGCTCGATCGCTTGGTTTGAAGACCGTGGCGCTCTACTCGGATCCAGATGCGGAGTCCCTCCATGTTCGACTCGCGGATGAACGAATTCACCTCGGCGGCAGTGCCGCCAAAGAAACCTACCTCGACCAAGACAAGATTATCTCGGCGCTAGTGCTCACCGGCGCGGACGCGGTGCATCCGGGATACGGTTTCTTGGCTGAGAATGCTGGCTTTGCTCGGCGCGTCCGAGAAGCCGGCGCGGTGTTCGTCGGCCCCAGCCCGGAAGTCATTGCGCTGATGGGCGATAAGGAGCAGGCCCGGAAGAAAGCGATCGAGCTCCAGATCCCAGTCGTTCCAGGCGCGGAGGTGACGGACGATACGTCGTTCCTCGCCGCAGAGGCGCAGCGCATCGGATATCCCGTCATCTTCAAAGCGGTCGCCGGAGGAAGTGGGCGTGGAATGCGGATTGTTCGTACTGCTGACGAGCTCGCCGCTAAGTTTCAAGAGGCTCGTGATGAGGCGCTCGCTGGTTTCGGTAACGCGGCCGTGTTCCTCGAGAAGTTCCTCGAGAGTCCTCGACATATCGAGGTGCAGATTTTCGGCGATTCGTTTGGGAACATCGTGTGCTTCGGGGAGCGCGAGTGCTCGTTGCAACGACGACACCAGAAGCTCGTTGAAGAGGCGCCGGCCCCCAATCTTCATGAAAGCGTGAGAGCGCGACTTCATGTCTACGCCGTCCGACTCGGGAAAGAGTGTCGGTATGAAAGCTCCGGCACGCTCGAATTCCTCGTTGATGGCGGAACAACCGCGGACTCACCGATTTATTTTCTCGAGATGAATACGCGGATCCAAGTCGAGCACCCGGTGACAGAGAGTGTGTATGGCGTTGACTTGGTGCGGCTCCAACTCGAAGTCGCGCAGGGGAAATCGCTGGATGCCGTGCCCGCTCCCCAATGCACCGGACATTCGATCGAGTATCGAGTTTATGCGGAAGATCCCTCAAAGGGATTCTCTCCAATGATGGGACAGGCGCGGTATATTTCGCGACCAGGCGGACCGGGTTTGCGGGAAGATGGCTGGGCCGAGAGCGGCACGAAGATTTCCCCGTACTACGATTCTCTTTTGTTCAAGGCGATTGTCACTGCGCCGACGCGCGAAGAAGCGCTGCGTCTCTCCAAAGTCTATCTCGATGAGTATGTCGTTGAGGGATTTGAGACCACGCTTGGTTTTCACCGCTGGGTGCTTACGCAACCAGATTTCGTCCGGGGGCTCGTGGATGTGTATTGGATTTCGCGCAACTACGACGGAACGGTTGTTTCCGCACCGCGTGCGACGTCTCCGTTCGTCCTCCCGCCTCCGCGCCAGTCGACGCCCCCGGTTGACGTGCCACCCAAGCGATGAGCTCCGCAGAAGGGTCCCGGAAGTTGTCGTTCGTCGTTCCCGAAGATGAAGCCGGAGTGCGCCTCGATGTGTTTCTCTCTGCGCGGGTACCCGGCGCGAGTCGTCGGCGGGCAAAATTGCACCTTCGCGAGAAGCTCGTTCGGGTCAATGGTCGCGTGGAAAAAGACGGCTACCTTGTTCGTGCGGGTGACGACGTTACCGTCGATCGAGTGTTCGAATCGCCCGCCGTTCGTCCTGAACTCGTCGGTGGCGTTGCCGCCGCACTGAAACTTCTCACCGTTATTTACGAAGACGAGCATCTCTTCATCATCTCGAAGCCCCCGGGAATGCCGAGCGTCGTTCATGAATCGACGGATCCGCTGACCGCCGCTGAGTGCACTGCGGCCTATTCGCGGGCTGCCCGAGACGCAAGCCCCGACCCCCGTGAGGGCGGTCTCGTGCAACGCCTCGACACTCCAACAAGCGGAATCATGTTGGTCGCGAAGCATCGTGAGATTTGGGCGGCCCTTCGCGCGAAGTTGTTCGATCAGCAGATCACGAAGACGTATCTTGCGATCGTGGAAGGAGAGTTCTCGCCGGTCAGCGGACAGGTGTCGTGGCCGCTTCGTCAAAGTCGCAATGGAAAGAAGATGGAAGCGGTGCGCGATGCGACCGTGAAGGAGAAGGAGTCCTGTGGCGCACGAACCGTCATTGAGCGCCTTCGGCTCATTCGAGCGCAGAGCGGAAAGACGTGGAGCATTGTGCGTTGCACCATCTGTCGCGCGCGTCGGCATCAGGTGCGCGCACACCTCGCGCTTGCCGGGCATCCCCTCGTTGGCGATCGACTCTATGGGAGCACGACGTCCCTGTCAGAAGTCGAGATCGACGGAGTCACTTTTCCGCGCGGCGAGTTTTTCCTCCACGCGGAGAGTGTCGCATTTGAACATCCGGAGAGCGGGGAATTGTTGTCGTTCGCCGCGCCGTCGCTCGAGATGGAAATGTGCCTGAAGCAGGCGTGACGGTTAGTGGTAGGTGACTTCGTCGGCTCGAGGCTGCTCCAGTGATCGGAGAAGCGCTTCAAAACTTCGCGAAATGGCCGATTGATTGTGCTTCAACTCCGCGAGGATCTCTTTCGTTCGCTTCTCGAAATCGCTCTTCGTCCAATCGGGCATTCCCTTGCTCGCCTCACGCCGCTTGGCTTTGAGGCGCGTAAAGCTCTCCATCGATTTGAGATAGAGGAGTTGAATCTCCGCGTTTTCGATGACCAGGCGTTCGACCTCGGCGAGATTCTCGGCGCGGGTCGAAAGCTCTTCGGCGAGCACAACCGCTCGGCTCAATACGTTCTGATTATGCTCACGCACTTGGCGAATCGCTTCGCGGCTCACGAACTGCTCCGTGACGAGCGAACCGCGTAGCGCACCGAGCGCCTGGCGCCAGTCCTGGGCATCGAGATGCGCATCGATCTGGTTGAGCTTCTCTGTGGTGCGGTTCAAGCGTCGTCGTTCCGCGCTCCCACGGAAGATCTCATTCACCGCCCGGATGAACGGGTAGAGAAAGAAACCCAATACCGCCGTGCCAGCAGCAAAGAGAATGAGGGCGATGGCGTAATCGAAGATCGTGATTGATCCCATAGATTCGGGATGTCCTTGGAAGTCCTTCGATTTATGGTAACCTTCGCCGCGTTTGATTGCAAAGAATCACTGCCGAAAGTTCCTGTCCTCTGGGAGTTTTTTGGTCGTTAGACCGAACGACTTTTCGGTATTGAGACACGACGAACCGCTAACCGCCGAGATCCACGCAGAGAAGCGACATGGTTGAATACTTCGGACGGACCGACTACGTGCACGGCTCGCCGGCAAGAATCGGTGTTCTGCTCGCAAACCTGGGAACACCCGACGCTCCGACCGCGAAGGCGCTCTACCCTTATCTCCGAGATTTCCTCTTCGACCCGCGGATTATCGAGCTTCCGAAATGGAAGTGGTGGCTGATCATGAATGCCTTCATTCTTCGCACGCGGCCGAAGAAGTCGGCGGAGCTGTACTCTCGCGTGTGGACGGATCGCGGATCCCCGCTGCTGTTTCACTCGCAGGACTTGCGTGATGGACTCGCGAAAGAGATTCAGGCGCGTTACGGGGATCAGATCCTCGTGGAACTCGGAATGCGCTACGGGAATCCCACGATGGAATCAGCGATGACGCGACTGCTTGCGGGCGGTGCCGACCGCGTGCTGGTGGTGCCGCTTTTCCCACAATACTCGGCAACAACCACGGGCTCGACGGTCGACGATCTCGGCCGGATACTTTCGGAGACCCGGTGGGTTCCTCATCTTCGAGTTGTTAGCGAATACGCGACGAACCCGCTGTATATCTCCGCGCTCGTCAACTCGATCCGCGAGTTTTGGGATCGAGATGGCAAGCCCGATAAACTGCTTTTCTCCTACCACGGGATACCGAAGCGCTATTATACGAGCGGAGATCCGTATCCGTGTCACTGCTTACGTACCAGCCGACTCGTCACGGAACAGCTCGGCCTGAGCCCGGAACAACACATCACGACATTCCAGTCGGTGTTTGGCCGGGAAGAATGGGTCAAGCCAGCGACGATCGATACCATCGCGGAGTTGCCGAAGAAGGGAGTCGAACGTCTGGATGTGATCTGTCCCGGATTCTCCGCGGATTGTTTAGAAACGATCGAGGAGATCGACGAAGAGAATCGACATGCGTTTCTCAATGGCGGCGGGAAGCAGTTCCGTTACATCCCAGCATTGAATTCACGCCCTGATCACGTGCAGGCGATACTCTCCGTGGTCGAACAGAATATTCAAGGGTGGGTGACCAGCGAGGTCCAGTCGATCGGCTCCGCTCGGAGCGTTGAGCATGGGGGCTGCACGCATCGCACGAGCAGCCCGGTCTGACGAAGTCGGCATCGGGCGGATCACCGCTTCCGTTCCCGCCGTTCCTACGGCCGGATAAATGTCACCTGGACCCGGTTGCCAGATCCATCGGGCTGATACGGAAAGTAGGGGATCTCGGCTCCGCCCGAGTTTAGGAACTCGAAATGCACTTCATCCCCGGGAGCGACCGGCCAAACCGTATCGAGGTGCGGCATCGCCCAGTTCCCCAGCGACGACTTGTATTCATAGGCAACCGCTTCTCCGTTCTTCACGAGACGGGTTCCCGCAAACTCGAACACGTTCGCCTGTGTGAACGAGGAGAAGCGATAGTAACCGCCGCGGAGGAAGCGCACCGTTCCGTTGGACTCAACGGTGAAGAAGTCCGGCTCCTCTTGAAATTCAACGACATCGAGGCAGAGCTTGTTCCACTGCTCACCGTTCACGAGCACAGAGCATCCGCCTGAAAACGTTGCGATGCGCGCCATTGGTCCCTCCGGACCTTGCGGGCCTTGTGGACCCGCCGGACCCGTTGCTCCAGCTGGGCCAGTTGCGCCCGCTGGACCAACTGCTCCCTGCGGACCTATCGGACCAGCAGCTCCCGCCATTCCCATCGGTCCGGTTGGACCGGTCGGTCCGGCCGGACCTTGCGGGCCAGCAGGCCCCATTTCTCCGGGGGCACCGTTCATCCCGATTGGACCTTGCGGGCCCTGCGCTCCGTCTTCGCCCCTTGGCCCGGCTTCGCCGCGTAATCCGGCCTCGCCGCGCGGACCCATTGGTCCCATCGGTCCGACTGGACCGGTGCCGCCGCCAGGACCGCCGCCGATGCCGACGGTTTTCGCGAACTCAATCAACGAGACGATGCTCCGTTTCGGGGAGAGCGAAAAGCGATTTGAGAACTTGTGAAAGAATGAGTCCCGTTTGGACACCGCGGCTTGAACTGACATCCGGCCACCGTCAGTACTTGGTAATTTGATCGTGATGTCGGTCGAGCCATCTAGGGAGAGCTTTCCTTCCGCAACCACCGACGCGCCGTTTGAAAGAAGCGGGGATTTCCCGTCCGAACTGGAGAACACATCTTTCCCTTCCGGGTGCACCCCAACTTTGAACGCGGAGAAGCGCTGACCGCGGATAGTAATCTGAACGGAACCTTCCGCTCCGCCGGCAATGATGGAGTCGCTCAGCTCGAGCGACGGTTCGGGATAGAAGTCGTCATTGCTACCCCTGTCCCTATCATCTGCGTGAACGGGGCTAGAAACGGAGAGAAGCGCGAAGCAGGTCAGCGCCAACGAGGAACGAAACATACCAAACACCAGACGGTGAACCGTGCTGCGCCCGTCCGGGAAGCAACATCAGTGCGACTCCGCGATCTTTCGTTCCGGGTGTCCGAATTGGAGCGATTCCGGCTCCGATCGAACACTGAAAGGTAACGCGTGTAGAAGCAGCTCGGTAGTCGCCGTCGTCCGAAGAATACCGAGCACGATTATTGCTCTTACTGGTGTGCGGATCAGAAAGAGCAATGCATTCCCTGCTACATGAGGAATCGTCGTAAGTCGGAAAACACTGAGTACTAGGTAGTTACGCGCCCGAGAATAGCGTCGCGAAACTTTTTGCGGAGTTGCGGTGCATCTGCGCCATTTGCTTGGGCAAATTTTTGTCCACGTGCGACAACGTTTGTCACCCGTGGAATATTGAAAAATTGTTACATTCGGTGGAAGCGCGCGATACCTTTCGCGTGTCGAGAGCGGTGCGTGAAAACGCCCGTGGATGGACACAGATCATTTCGTTGAGCTGCACCCGGAGTCGCGTGAAGACCCCGAATGCAGCCGATCCCGCGGCGGCACGTCATCGAAATGCTCCTCCCGGGAACGCCAGACGAGCAATCTTGTTGAAAACGACCTAGGTGAGTCTCGCAGGGAGATGCTCGCGGTGTGCGCAGCCTTCACTCGTCTTCCACTTCCCCGGACGGCCAACCGTTCGTGACCCAGCAGGAAAGGGAAAGGACCGAGCTAGTCCGTTAATCCCTGACGGATTCGGGAAGGGCGATTCGTGAGTCGCGACGGAGAGCGAGCATCTCCGGACCATTCCGCGCCATACGCCGGAGAGCTGTCGGGCTGAGGATAGCCGCCTCTGTCTGTGGAGCCGACATATCCGCGCTGGACCACGTTCAGCTCATTGTCGCCGCCGGTCTGCAACGAATTGACGACGTTCAGATTATTTCGGTTGTTCTCGATGACCGTGATGTTCGTCGAAGAATCTTCGACCTGCACTTCGGGTTCGCCAACAGGTTCCAATGCTTGCGCCTGGCGGGCCTCAACGATTCGCGCAGAGAGTTTAGCGTCGGCTTCATCAGCGAGAGCGCGGCATTCATCGGCCGTAGACGCACCGTCTTCGACGCAGGTGCGCTCGACGTTGGTGATATCCATTCGAACGTTCAGTGCTCGACGCGCCTCGATCGCCCTCATGTTGAGCTCGTGGAAGATCGAACGTTTCTCACTTTGCTCTCGCACTTCTCCGGGTTTGAGAACTCTCGTGGCCGTGTCTCCGGCCTGCAATGTCTGAGTCGCCTTCCCTTTGCACGGGCGATTCGTCCACTTTCCATCGCAGTTATAAACCTCTGCTGAAGCGGGCGCGGCAACGAGGTTAGCCAGAATGGTGAATGCGAGTAAGGATCGAAGCATCTGATGATCTCATGAAACTTAGTGATCAGCGGGTGCGGCCACCTCGAACGGTGCCCCGAACCGCAGCCCGAACGGGAATGTTCCGTTGGGGAATGAGCCGAGCAAACTGTAACGCGAGGAGCGAAAGTATACCACCCTGACGAATGAAGACGCCGATGAGCAGCGTGAGGAGAGCGAGGGACATCAACGGCGGGTAGAGATACTCCACCTGCTCGGATTGCCGCGAGAACGTCGCCAACTCCGTCGGGGAGGGATTAACCCTTCCGCCGCTCAGGCGAGCAATCTGGCTCAAATTGTCCAAATCAAGGCCGCGGCCGGCGACTTCACCAAATGCCGACGCTGGGAGGGTGAGCATCACCGGCGGGAACTTTACCGTCCCGTAGGTGAACTCGAGTTGGTAGTCGCCCGCCCTCGCGTTGTCGAGCGCCGCCACGAATCGGCCCTTCTTCTCGGATCCGAGAACGAGTTGCTTGCGCTCTCCACCGGGGGCGATAATCGACGCAGTGGTTTTCGGTGTGCTTCCCGAGCCAAGCTTGGGATCGAATACGGTGAGGTCTAGCCGCAGCGCGTTGCGATTGATGGAGTATCGCAGATCGAAGTCGAGGTCCTCGCTCTTTGTCTGAGGCCCCTTCTCGACGAGTTCCACAACCTCTCCCCAGAACTTCGCAAACCCTGCCCATGTCAGCCAATTCAAGGACCAACGCCCGTTGGCGTCTGATGTAAAGGCAATGACTTTCCCGCCGCCGAAGCTCCAGCTCGCTAAGATCGGATGCACCGTGCCCTCGGCTTCTGTGATCAATTCCAAGTTGGCGCCCCGTTTCGGCAACGTCTCCACAAAGCCTCGGACAGGAGGAAAGCGTTCAACGGTTGTCGATTGCAGACCTGAAATACCGATCGCGACAGGATACTCTTCGCGCTCTTTCATCGTTTTCTCGCCGGTCGTCACCTTGATGTCGTGCATGAAGATTTCAGGAAGGCGACGGGGATCGAGCGTGTGATAGAACGCACCTTTTCCGGAGGACGACAACATTTGCAAGAATGGAACATCTGCATCCGCACCGAGCCCGACTGTCGAAACCGAAATGCCTGCCGAACGCAGGCGGCCAACCTCTTGGATATACTCGTCGCCGCGGCGTGGCACTTTGCCGTCGGTGAGCACGATGACGTGGCGACGGCTGACGGGGGCACCGCTTAGCGACTGACGGGCTGCGGCGAGCGCGGGGAGGAGTTCCGTTCTGCCTGCGGCGGTCAGGTTCTGGAGTCGGCGCTCCGCGATCGTTTGAATCTCGGGGACGGGACCGAGGC
>JADYYL010000174.1 GCA_020853655.1 Deltaproteobacteria bacterium | reverse complement strand
GCGAGCCTGCGTATGTCATTGATTTACGTCTTTGTCGTCCTGATCGTCCTGCTCAGCACGGTCTTCAAGTTCGTCAACGAGTATGAGCGGCTCGTCGTTTTTCGAATGGGACGTCTCGTTCCTCCCCGAGGACCCGGCATCACCTACATCATCCCGATCCTTGAGAACTTCAAACGCGTCGACATGCGAACGATCACGATGGACGTTCCTCCGCAGGACGTCATCACCCGAGACAACGTTTCGGTGAAAGTGAACGCGGTCGTCTACTTCCGCGTGCTCGACGTCAATCGCGCCATCGTCGAAGTCGAGAACTATCTTTACGCGACGAGCCAACTTGCGCAGACGACGCTGCGGAGTGTCTGCGGTGAAGGGAACATGGACGACCTGCTCACCGAGCGAGAGCAGCTCAACAACCGACTCCAAGAGATCCTTGACCAGAACACCGACCCTTGGGGCATCAAGGTTTCGATGGTGGAAATCAAGCACATTGACCTTCCGCCAGAGATGCAACGGGCGATGGCGAAGCAAGCGGAAGCAGAGCGAGAACGACGAGCGAAGATCATCGCGGCGGAAGGGGAACAACAGGCGGCGACAAAGCTCGCGGAAGCGGCTGCCATCATCAGCAAGGAGCCGCAGGCTCTCCAGCTCCGATATCTCCAAACACTTCGCGAAATCGCCACCGAGAACAATTCGACCACTATCTTCCCAGTGCCGATCGACCTGTTCGAAGTCTTTAAGCGCAAGTAGGAAATCGACGGGTCTGTTGTGACGATGACTGCGGACCCGTCCAGCTTCGACTACACGCTTCCACCCGAGCGCATCGCCCAGTGGCCCGCCGGGGCATCGGGGAGCCGTTCCGATTCGAAGCTCCTTGTTGCGAGCTCTTCAGGTTCCGCACTGACGCTCTCCGATTCTCACGTTCGAGACATTCGACAATTTCTCCGTCCCGGCGATCTCCTCGTCTTCAACGACTCAGGGGTTATCCCAGCGCGATTCTTTGTCGACGCGGAGGGCCGAACCGTCGAGATATTCCTTCTTGCGCTGCCTGCTGACGAAACAGAAACAGAGGTCGAAGTGCTCGCCCGTCCGATGGACAAGCTGCGAGAGGGAAAGACCGTCGTTCTCTCGGATGGGCTCTTCGCTGATGTGCTTGGAAGGACGACCGATCGCTCGCGACTTCGTCTCCGTCTCCGTTCGTCATCCCAGGCAACGGTGCGAGAACTTGTCGCGTCGGCCGGCATCATGCCCATCCCACCATATATTCGGGGCGGGCGAGGGGAGCTTCGCGACCGAGAACTCTATCAGTGCGTATTCTCGCAAGAGCCTGGCTCCGTCGCGGCGCCCACTGCCGGACTTCATTTCACGCCGGAGCTTTTGGCAGAACTCGAACAGTCTGGTGTCTCGCTCGGCATGGTGACGCTGCATGTCGGATCCGCAAGCTTCCGTCCGGCTCAGATGCAGGATCCGAAACTCGAGCGTGGCGAAACGGAGTGGTATCGTGTTTCAATCGAGCTCGCCGAGAAAATTGCGCAGACAAAAAGCGCCGGCGGCCGAGTCGTGGCGATAGGAACAACCACGGTTCGGGCGCTCGAGAGCGCCGCCCTGTCTTCCATGAGCGGCGGACTCGCGGCAACCGACCTCATGATCAAGCCCGGGCACGTCTTCCAAACCGTCGACGTCATGTTTACCAACTTTCACCAGCCTGGTTCGACGCACCTGCTTCTTGTCTCAGCCTTCTTTGGCGCGTCGAATATGGCCCGCGTGTATCAACACGCTTTGGATAACGCATATCGGTTTTTGAGCTATGGAGATGCACAACTCCTCGTCCGGGAAGAGTGAGAAGTTCGCCATTCGGGGCGTCGACGGTCGCGCTCGAACGGGAGTGTTCACGACGTTTCACGGCGACTTTCCGACGCCCGCTTTTATGCCCGTCGGCACTCAAGGAACGGTGAAGGGGGTCACGCCTCGAGACCTTAAGGAACTTGGCGCGCAGATCATTCTCTCCAACACCTATCACCTCCACATTCGGCCGGGCGACGAGCTCATTCGCGATCTCGGAGGACTCCACCGCTTTTGCGGATGGGACGGCCCGATCCTCACCGATAGTGGGGGATACCAAGTATTCAGCCTCCCGACCCTTCGAAAGGTCGAAGAGAGCGGCGTGACCTTTCGCTCCCATCTCGACGGCGCAGAGCTCCGCTTCACACCCGAACGAGTTGTTCAGATCCAGGAAAACCTCGGCGTCGACATCATGATGATGCTTGATGAGTGCTTGCCGTATCCGGCGACGGAATCGGCGACCGCCGACTCACTGGCGATGACGAACCGCTGGGGGGCGCGGGCGATTGCGGCGCGGCGGAATCCCCGTTGCGCGCTATTTGGCATCGTCCAAGGCGGCATGTATCCGCATCTTCGCCAACGAGCGGTCGAAGAACTCTGCGCGCTTCCGTTCGATGGGTTTGCGCTCGGCGGCTTGAGTGTCGGAGAGCCGCCGGAGCTGCTCCATGAGATGGTGGAATTCTCGGCGCCGCTCCTTCCTCCCGAAAAGATCCATTATCTGATGGGGGTGGGCACCCCGAGCGATATCGTTCGAGCGGTGGGCAACGGTATCGATCTCTTCGACTGTGTGATTCCGACTCGAAGCGCTCGCTTCGGCCGTGTCTTCACCCGAGATGGGCACATCAACATCAAGAATGCTCAGTTCCGTAAGAACCCAAATCCGATAGAAATTGGGTGTGAATGCTACACCTGCCAGCATTTCTCTCTCGCCTACCTATCTCACCTCATCCATGCTAAAGAAGTTCTCGCAATTCACCTTGCTACATTTCACAATCTCTTCTTTTACCAGCGCCTTATGCGAGAGATTCGCGAGGCGATTGCGGAACAGAGATTTTCAGCATACGCGAACGAGGTTCTCCGGCGCGAAGCCAATTCGGGTGCAGTTGCCGACGTAGACCCCCGCAGTGTAGACCCGCTCAGTTGATTGTAAGGATAGCGAGTGATTTCAAAGACGATGTTTTCGGTATTTTTATCGCACCCTCGCCACCTGTGTAGCAGATTCTTGAATTGTATCGTTGCCCTTTCGGCCGCGTTGTTCGTCGGCGGGCCCGGCGTCGCGTTCGCGCAAGAAGCGCCGGTTGAGGGGAAGATCGGTACTGGCTACTTCCTCTTCAATACGTTCTACTTCTTCGCGCTCGTTTACCTCGGATACTATTTTCTCGTTCTCCGACCGAAAGTGGCGCAGCAGTCGACTCAGGGCAAGTTTCTTGAAAACCTGAAGAAGGGGGATGAGGTCGTCACGACTGGCGGCATCTATGCCCGCGTGATCTCGACCTCTGAAGATTCAATCACGCTCGAGGTCGACCGCAACGTTCGCCTACGTGTTCAACCGGCTCATGTTCTGCCGGTAACGAAGACCGTGAAGGCCGTGGACGCCAAGTCAGACCCGGCCGAAGAGACAAGATCCGTTTCATAATGTACTGCAGAGGGTGACGTGACTTCCAGCCAACGACGACGCCTATATTTTCTCGCCTTCTTGATGGCTCTCGCGACCATCATCTTGCTCCCCACATTTTTACGCGGGCGGCTCCCCGAATGGTATTCGCTCAAGCCTGTGAAACTCGGCCTCGACTTGCGTGGGGGGAGCTACCTCGTCCTCACGGTCAAGACGGATGAGGCGGTCAAGAGTCACCTTGCCTCGATGGCAACAGAGATTCGCGCACTACTTCGTAAGGAGAAGGTCGGAGTTCTCCGGACACGCCAGACCGGAGAACAATCAATTGAAGTCACGCTCATTAACCGCGATGGCTTGACTGCTCTCGACGCGATCGTTCGTAAAGAGTTTCTCGGCCTCCTTCCCAGCGGAAGTCCCGCCGGAGAGACCAACGTCAAAGTCGTTTACGACATGCAGCCCCTCCAAGTAGAAGAGCTCAAGAAGCGTGCTGTTGAGCAGGCTATCGAAACGATCCGGAATCGCGTGGACAGCT
>JADYYL010000173.1 GCA_020853655.1 Deltaproteobacteria bacterium | reverse complement strand
GTGTTCACGCGCTTCCCTTATGCACCGACGCTCGAAGGTCAGTACATTATCAAGAACATAGTCCTTGTCAGTGCGGCCCTCGCGATTGGTGCGACCGTCCGGGGTGGAGCGGTGGTGGCCGATCCCAACGCGGCTCGGCTTGGTAAGATGCGCGACAGTCGCGCCGAGGAAAGAGCCGTAGACGCCTCAGCCTAAATGGTTTGATCGATAGCCCGTTGCGGGTTGTGTCCGCCGTGCTGCACGACTGAGTTCCCCATCGTTGGTGCTCGATGCTTCATGGGAAGGAAGTGCCGGATGAGAGCGTAGAAGAGCGGCGTAAAGAAAATCCCGAAGAACGTTACTCCGATCATCCCGAAGAACACGGCGGTGCCGAGTGCCTGCCGCATCTCAGAACCGGCGCCGGTCGCCGTGATGAGCGGAAGAACTCCGAAGACGAAGGCGAAGCTCGTCATCAGGATCGGTCGGAGGCGAAGCCGCGCTGCTTCGATAGCGGCCTCGGCGGCATCCATGTCGGGGCGCTCCTCTTGTTGCTGCTTTGCAAATTCGACGATCAACACTGCGTTCTTCACGCTGAGTCCGGCAAGCACGACAAATCCAATCTGAGTGAAAATATTGTTATCCATGCCACGCACCCAGACCCCCGCGATGCCGAAGAGCAGGCAAAGCGGGACGATCAGAATGATAGCGGTCGAGAGCGCGAAGCTCTCATATTCAGCAGAGTGTGTAAGCCACACGAAGAGTATACAGAGAGGGAAAATGAGCAACGCAGTGTTGCCTGCCGCTTTCTCCTGGAATGCCATGTCGGTCCACTCAATCCCGTACTGAGTGGGGAGTGACTGCGCGCTGACCTCTTCCATCGCGGCGATCGCCTGTCCGCTACTGTACCCCGCAGCCGTTGCGCCGTTGATTTCGGCGGACAGTTAGAGATTATACCGTTGGATGCGATCGGGTCCCGTGGTGTCTCTGAGTTCCATAACAGCCGCGAGCGGTACCATTTCTCCGTTCTCGTTCCGTGTCTGGAGCGTGCCGACGTCAGCGGCTGTTGCGCGGAATGGGGCATCGGCCTGCGCCATGACCCTCCACGTTCGACCGAGATAGTTAAAGTCGTTGACGTAGACTCCACCGAGGTAGAGCTGGAGCGTTTCAAAGATGTTGGTGAGGGGAACGTTCTGTTGCTTCGCCTTCACTCGATCGATATCCGCGTACAGCTGCGGCTGACTGGACCGATAACTCGAGAATACGTTGCCCAGCTCCGGCCTCTTGCGAGCTTCGATGAGGACACTCTCTATCGCTCTCTGCAGATCCTGGGGGGAGCCCTGGCCACTGCGATCTTGAACTTGAAGCTTAAATCCGCCCGCAGTGCCGATGCCCCGAACGGGAGGTGGGGGGATAACAAATGCGGTCGCATCCTGCACTTCTGCGAATGCCGTCGTCAATCGTTTGCTGATGGCCGATGCGGACAGTTCGTCGTCCCCGGCACGATCACTGAAGTAGTTCAGGTTGACGAACATAACGCCTGCTGAGGACGAGTTTGATCGAGTCAGGATCGAAAGCCCCGACACGGCGAAAACCGCTCGAACTCCCTTGACGCTTCGTGCCGCCTCCGAAAACCGAGACATCGCGGCCTGAGTCCGATCCATGGCGGAGGCGTCGGGCATCTGCACGTTGACGAGCAGGTAGCCTTGATCTTGCGGAGGAATGAATCCCGTCGGCACGGTTCGAAACGCGACAGCGGCAAGTCCGATGAGGCCTACGTAGACGAAAAGCGAGACAGCCATCATTCGAACCACTCGACGGAGCCCCCTGATATACGCGCGATTCGTCGAATCGAATGCCCGATTGAACAGGCGGAAGAACCACCCGAGAGAGCGATCCAGGAAGCGGGTCATCCAATCCTGTGACTCACCGCGAGGCCTGAGCAGCAGCGCCGCGAGAGCGGGACTGAGCGTCAGCGAGTTGAATGCGGAGATAAGCGTCGAGAATGAGATAGTGAGTGCGAACTGGCGGTAGAACTGACCAGTGATTCCGCTCATAAACGCAACCGGAATGAAGACGGCGGAAAGTCCGAAAGCGATTGCGATCACGGCGGGCGTCACTTCATCCATGGCCCTCCGGGCGGCGTCGCGCGGAGCCATGCCCTCTTCGATCCATCGCTCGACGTTCTCAACGACCACGATCGCATCGTCAACAACAATGCCGATGGCAAGCACCAGACCGAACAGAGAGAGATTGTTCATCGAGAATCCGAACGCCCACATAACGGCGAAGGTCCCGATCAGAGAGACGGGGATGGCTAAGAGCGGCACGACGGCGGCGCGCCAGTTCTGCAGAAAGGCCAAAACGACGATGACAACGAGGAGTATGCCCTCGAGGAGTGTCTTCACGACGTCCCGAATACTATCCCGAACAAAGATCGTCGTGTCGTAAGGAATGGAGTAGTCGAGACCCTGTGGAAAACGAGTCTTGAGCTCCTCCATTCGCTTATAGACAGCGTTTGCTGTCTCTATCGCATTCGAACCAGGGAGTTGAAAGATCGCGATTCCAACAGCAGGCTTCCCGTTGAAGGTGATGGAGGTTGCATACTCCGCGGCCCCGAGTTCCACGCGTCCAATGTCGCTCAAGCGAGTGATCTGACCGTCCTCGCCGACCTTGACGACAATCTCTCCAAACTGCTCAGGCGCGGTGAGCCGACCCTGCGCGCTCACGGTGTATTGAAACTGGGTGGTCGCATTGGGCAGAGGCGGGCCGCCGACAGTCCCTGCAGCGACTTGGATATTCTGCTCGCGTATCGAAGCGAGAATATCGCCTGCTGTCATTCCTCGGGCCGCGACTTTGTCGGGGTCGAGCCAAAGGCGCATCGAATAGTCCCGTGCTCCAAACACGTTCATGTCGCCGACGCCGGGCAGGCGGGATAGCTGGTCCTTCACCTGGAGCGTTGCGTAGTTGCTCATGTAGAGCGGCTCTCGACTGTCGTCCGGCGAGTACATGGCGACGACGAGCGTAATGTCAGGCG
>JADYYL010000172.1 GCA_020853655.1 Deltaproteobacteria bacterium | reverse complement strand
GAGACAAAGATGTGATCGTTACCTCGCCGTCACTTGGCGTTGCGGAGTTCAACGAATCAGCAGAGAACGCGTTCAATATTTGGCCTCACGACAGTGTTGGGACGAAGGGGCTCGCGAGCTTCGCCATAAATCGCGGATGGACGAAGGCAGGAGTCTTCAGCAATCAGAATCCGTGGGAGAGCGCACAGGCCAAGGTGTTCCGAGATGAATTTGCTCGACTTGGCGGCACGATCGTCGCCGCGGTCGAACCGCTCGCAGAGATGAAAGACCTGCGCACCGAAGCGCTTCAAATCGTCTCGGCAAAACCCGATGTCGTCTTCATGTCGAACTATACCCAGATGGATGTCGCAGCGAAGGATCTCCGCAGGCTCGGCTACTCGGGCGAGAAAATGGCGATCTTGATGGATAATACCCGTTTGGAGAACTCTGAAGGCGCCCTGGATGGAACGATCTATGCGATCTATCCCGACGGCGGAACCAACTTCGCGGAACGGTATATGACACGCTTCGGAGAATCGCCCGGGATCGCAGCCGATACTGGCTATGATGCAGTACATCTCTATGCGCGGGCGGTCGAGGCAGCGGGATCGTTTCGGGTCGAAGAGGTACGACGGCGGCTCGAGAGCATCCGCCACTCGGGGGCAAGCGGGGAGATCGTCTTCGACGGAAAGCGTGGCGTCGTCAAAGAGCCTGTTTTCTGGAGTGTAAAGAACTCGCAGAGGGTGCCGCTCGATATGGAATCGACCCCCAACATTTAGGGGTTGAAATAATCGCGCACGGAAGGCGAACGGGGCGAGTTGGCGCGAAGCTTCCGTGTCCGCTCTCCCTCCTCTCTCCGCCTTTTCACTCTCTTGAGCGGACGTGCTAACGGCGCAGCGCGCCAAGCAATTTGTGGAAGCGGACCTGTCTAAGGTCCTGAAGGAGCTCTGGGGAACGCGAAAGTCTTCGTTAGATAGGTCACGCTCGTGCACCGCCCTGAATAATCTCTTTGGGGGCTCGCAGTCATCTCGCGGAGCTTCCGGTTTTCGGAGTGGTTGTGAAGCTGTTGTTTTGGCCTCGCTCGTCTTCTTTGTTTTGTCTCGTCGTGCTTTTTCTCGCACTGCCTGTGCATGCGGCCGATCTGCTCGGGACAAGCAATTACGTGCTCAATGGTCGCTCGTACACCGTCGAGGCGTGGCATTACAACAACACCCAAGACGGGACTTCAGAGTATTTCCTCCTCGCATTGCCCCTCGTCGGCTCTGCACCGCATCCGGTGATTGTCTTCAACAATCCGTATTTTTTGTTTCCTGGCCCGCCGAGCACCAATCAAGCCGACATCGAGTGGACGACGGAGTATCGCCGGAATCCGAACTACTCGTCGACAGATCGATTTCGACGACCGCATCCCGAGTACTACTCTTGTCGAGATCGCCTGAGCTCCTGGAATCCCGGTGACTGCGCAATGAGCGTCTTCGGTATCGCAACCGAGGATGTGCATCTGAGCGGGAACGTTGCTGGCGAGACGAAAGCGAACAGCACCGTCGACTGGGCGCTGTCAAACGGATACGCCGTCGCGGTAACGTTTATCCGACACTACGCAGGGCGCGACTTCGCAACTGGGACCGTGGTGATCGCAGATGCGATACAGAGCTTAAAAAACATGCCGGGAAGGATTGATCCGAATCGCGTCGGCGTGACCGGTGTGAGTGGCGGTGCTGGTGCCAGTCTCTATCCCTTCACCATTCCAGGCAGGCCCCTGAATGTTGCAGCGGCAGTAGCCGAGGCCACTCCAGTTGATTGGCGAGAGCTGTTCCATATCGCGCTCCACGTTTTACCGCAGATCCAGCCGCCTTTAATTTACAGCCGTTCTTGGAACTGGATGGCAGTGCCGATGAACGTCGTCATCGGGACGCTCGGCCGCGATACGACTACTTCAAGCTGGGATCTTGTCACCACCAATCAAGTGGCGGCCCGATACAATTCGCCGATCTTGCTCATCGCGGGAACCGACGATGGGATGATCCCATACACCCAAAGCACGAATCTCAATTCGGCATTGCTCGCGCTCGGAAAGGCTTCAAACGGATGGATTTACGAGAACGGCGCACCCGACTACGCCAATCGATCGGTTCAGGAACTTGCGCATGGGGTGTTCGATGCGAACTCTCCCGTAAAACGAAGGTTCCTTACCAGGAACTTCTTTCTGCATCGGATGCCACCCGCTATTCCAGAAGTGCTCTATCGCCATCCCCAGGATTTTGACCTCATCTCCATATTCTCAACGTTTCGGCAGCGCATCTGCGCGGCGCCGGGTGAGAAGCAGAATGTAGCTGACCTGATGTCCTACGCCGCTAACCCTCTCATCCGTTACGTGAGCACGGATCAGAGAATCCCTTCAGGAACCGGGCCTGAGGTTGTTGCGGCGGTTCTCAATCTGCTGTGGAGTGCCGAAGGCGTCCAGTGGAACGCGCAGAATGTCATCATGCTGCTCCGATCTGGAAATCTGCCAAACTGCGGACAAGACGTCGGGGCGCCGACAGTTCCTCAGAATCTGACCGCTCATTCTCCGAGTGCGTATCGAATGGAACTGACGTGGTCACCAAGCTCAGACAATGTTGCGGTTGGAGGCTACCGAATCTATCGAGATAGCGTTCTGCTCAGCACTGTAGGACCAGTCACGTCATATTCAGATCTCAGCGTTACGCACTCACAGAGCTACTCCTACACAATCGAGGCGTTCGATACCGTAGGCAACTCGTCGGCCCGCTCTGCGCCAGCCGTTGCCATGACGATGAGCGCGTGCGATCTGAACGGTGGAGGAGTGGACACGGTCGATATTCAGATCGCAGTGAATCAGGTCAACCGTGTGGTCGTTTGTCTCCCATGGGATCAGTTCGGAAGCGCTGATATCGATCGAAGCCAAACGTGCACCGTGGCTGACATCCAACGGGTCGTGAACGCGGCACTCGGCGGAAGCTGCGTGAGCCCATAGCTCGCGTGAGACTTTGCCCTCTCTTGCATGAGTCCGTTTCTCTCAAGCAGAACAACTCTCGCAGAATATTCTCGGTTGCTGCTTGCCTCGGCTGTAGGGAAGATGCACTTCTTGTGACCTCTTTGGACACCGGAGAGACGGAACGCGCATGAAGAAAGATGAACTCCAGCAAGCTCTTGTGGCTGAGGGGATCCGACCGAACATATATTGTCTCTCTGGCCATGTTCGCGATGAGCAGTATGTCCTCGCCTTTTTGCCGGACGGATCGTGGGAGGTTTATTACTCTGAGCGCGGAAATAAGAACGATCTCGAGCGGTTCATGACAGAGGAAGAGGCCTGTCATCGGTTGTTCGAGCGCGTGTGTGCGGACTCGAGTAGTCAACGCACCGGTGGATAGGCCCTCAATGTGAAGGCTCACGGTCATCGTGGGAATCAAATGATCATCAACGGTACTCATCATGTTGCGCTGATCTGTTCCGACTATGAGCGTGCAAAGCACTTCTACGTCAACATCCTCGGTCTGCAGATCTTGCACGAAACGTTTCGCGCCGAGCGCGATTCGTTCAAGCTCGATCTCGGGATGCCCGACGGCTCGCGTCTGGAGCTCTTTACCTTCCCTTCTTCTCCTCCACGAGCAAGCTACCCGGAAGCGTGCGGCCTGCGGCATCTTGCGTTCAAGGTAGCGGATCTTGAGGAGGCATTGACCGTAGTTCGTGGTCACGGTGTCGCTGTTCAAGAGATTCGCATAGACGGGATCACTGGAAAGCGATTTGCATTCTTTGAGGATCCCGATGGCCTTCCGATTGAGTTTTATGAAGAGACTTAGTTCTTGATCGGGAACCCTTGTGTGCAGGATGTGATCGTGGGCTCGCTCTGTGCCAGTGCGCCGGAGCAGTTTCGAAACGCCACCCCTTGGGGAGCGCTCGCAAAACTGGGAGACTATGTCGCCGAGCGGGTGCGTCGTGAGCAGCGCGACGGGGAGCAGTTCATCCATCCGACGGCGATCGTTGAATCCGGTGCCGTCCTCAAAGGCGCGGTCTACATCTCCGCCGGAGCATTCGTCGCCGCGGGCGCCTATCTCAGGGGAGGGGTGTTTCTTGGTGAGCGGGTGAGGGTGGGGCCGGGATGTGAGGTGAAATCCAGCCTGATCATGAGTGATACGCGGCTGGCGCACTTTAACTTTGTCGGAGATTCGATTGTTGGCAGCGATGTCAACTTCGAAGCCGGCGCGCTCGTGGCAAACCACTGGAACGAGCGCTCAGACAAGACGATCGTCGTTGCCACCGCTCGCGGGACGCTCTCCACCGGCGTGACGAAGTTCGGAGCGTTCATCGGAGATGGGGCGCGAATTGGCGCAAATGCCGTGCTGAGTCCCGGAACGTTACTCGCACCGGGCTCTGTCATCCCGCGGCTCGCCCTCGTGGAACAGGTGCGTGACTCTGAGCGGTAGAGGCGCGAGAGAGTGATCGATCGAGCCCATTTCCGCAAATCGGCGATGTCTCAGATGCCGATTGCAAACTTCCAATTCATTAAGTTGAGCGTCAAGTTGATCGGATGCGGAAAATCCGCGGTCGTCTTCCAGCCCCCAAGCCGCTGTCGGAGGGAGGCGAGGGTTTCATCGGGGCTGCTGATCTTGCTCGCGGTCACCTCCACCCAGATTTCAATCGGGGCCACTCCAACTCGGATCCTCGAGGCGTTGCCGTAAACGAAGACGTCTTTGATTCCCGTTTCTTCTGAGACTTCTCGCTGAGTCGCGACGGCAAGCGCATGGGCTTGGTCATCGCTGACGATGGAGTCGTCGTATTCTATTCGGATAACAGGCATTGCGTGACCTCATCGAGAG
>JADYYL010000171.1 GCA_020853655.1 Deltaproteobacteria bacterium | reverse complement strand
GTTTGCAAAACGGATATCAGGACTGCACCAACAGCCCAGAGTGCCGTGTCTGTGCCCCAGGAGTCTGCTGTGACGATTCTTACTCGCTTGTTCAGTCACCGCCGAGCCTTGGAACGGCTGAGGTCTGCAACGGGAGAGACGACAACTGTGACGTAACCGTTGACGAAGGAGGCGTGTGCACGGGGGGTGTTTGCTCTGGCGGCTGGGGCTTCTACGACGACGGCAACACGTACAAACAGAGATGGAGCCAGATTCTTAGCGACGACATCAGGTGATCGCACGCTCATGCAAGGGAACAAGGGTCTCAGTTCAGGATACCGGCGGAGAGTAATGACAGTTGGCGCACGCATCGCTCAATTTCGTACTTCCACACTCGGAGCGTGTGAGCGGGGAGTTGCGATCATTGAGGCAGCGATTGCGCTGCCAGCGTCGATCCTCATCGTTGTACTTATGATCGACACTGGCCAGATGTTGCACACCCAACACGTCTTGTCGCAAATCACGAATGACGCCCTTTTGTATGGCGTCAGTCTTCCGAACTTTGACGTGTCACAGACCCAGGATCCGATCTCCAACGTGACGGTCAATCTGGCAAAGGTTCGCGTGCACACAGAGCGATTGATCGCTCTCGATACGAGATTGCGTCTGGTGGCCGCTCCTGGCGTTGTTCCGACCTACGACACGACCACACGAACGATTACGGTCACGGTACAGGGAACATACTCCGCACTTTTTCCTGTATTCGGAGACAGGGTTGTCACGGCGAGAGGAGAGGCTGGGTACAAATTTTAGTCGCGACAGCGGGGATTTCCCCGGAACGATAACAATTGCGAATCAGCAACTGAGGGCATGAGAGAGCACGATGTTAACCGTTGCACCACACAGGCAGCGAAAGCTCCGCGAGCGTGAAGCGCCCGGCGGCACTTCGTTCTGTGAACGCGGGGCAACGGTCATGGAGATGGTATTTATTACCATCCTGAGTTGGATCGTGATTGCCGCATGCATGGATTTCGCGCGTTTTCTGACGGTTCAGATCCTACTGACCCAAGCTGCTCAGGAAGGGCTTTCCCTCGCTCGCACGATCGAGGGGCTCGACCGTTGCGCTCCTGGGAATCCTGTTGACTGCAGCGGGGCGACGAGTGCGATGGGCTCCGTCGAGACGGCCATGCGCCGTATTCCGACGTCCACCATCGTCGCCACCGAGGGAACTCCAGGAGCACCACAGAGACTTGCAGCGGCACCGCAAGTGCTCCTTCCGGGCCTCGGAAACGCAGCGCCGAACTATCCTGATCCGGTATGTGGACAGCTGATGGACGGCACTGACGCGACGATGAGCAATCTCCTCTATCACTGCCCAGTCGTCTTACGAATCGAAGCCGAAGTGCGATTCATGCTCCCGTTCCTCGGAACGAGAAACGTGTTGGTCCAAGTTTCCGGGTTTCGCGAGTCAGGCAAAAGCGACGACGAGGCTTTTCCTGAATCAGAGTATTTTCCGATCTAGGGTGTAGCATATGCCGGTTCGACACTGTGACGATGAGAGAGGCTTTGCGATCCTATTTCTAGCGATCGCCGTCGTCGTGTTGATGGGTATGATTGGACTGCCGATCGATTCCGGAATGCTCGCAACAACGGCCTCACAGTATCGCCACACCGCCGAGTATGCGGTCACCTCAGGTCTAGAGGCCTATCTCTCTTCGACAGCGAATACCAATCAGGGAAAGCTCCAAGAAGCAGTCGACCGTGCACGGGTCGTCATCGAACGTGACCCAAACATCCGATCCTCCCTTGGGCGATGGTTCTTTCTCGATCCCGCCGCGGTCCGAGACGACGTCCGGAGAAACGGACTCGGCGCAGGACAGAACGGTGTGCTCATTCCCGGCACCTGGGACAGCACGACGCGCACCTTCTCGCCGGTCGCGGATTCCGTGAAGGCCAGTGCACTGAAGATACAACTGAAACACTCCGATGCTTCTCCGCTCAAACCCATCTTCATGCGACTTCTTGGTCGCGCGACGACGTCGTTTCAGGTCTCCGCCATTGCGGTGACTGGTCCAGTGCATGTGGTTACGATCGTTGACCTGTCGAGCTATTCAACCGGCGACAACTACTGGAAGTCACCTTTGACGCTCCCCGATGGCACTGCTGTGCCTCGATCCGAGTACGCCCTGCGGATGACCTCGGATTGTAGCTCAAGCTTGCAAAGCGAGAACGTGAGTCCGACTGGGGATCGATTCTGGTTCGGACGACAGAATTCGCAGGAGATCTACAACGCACTACCGCCCGGTCCTCGTCCCGGAGTTGCTCCCCTTGTTCCGATCGCAAGGCAGTTCCAGAGCGACTATCCCGTCCCGAGCTCGTGTCAGCTCCAGGAATGGTACGACGCGACCAAAGGAGTCGGCGCTCCCGGTCAAATGTATGGCTATCTCCTCAACCAGGCGACTGTGCCCGAGCCGCTGCAGTCTTATTTGTCGTCCGTCCATGAAATCATGAACGTCATGGATTCCCGAAATACCGACGGAGACCTGTTCGGGTTTATCGGTGCGGATAACTACATTCACCGCCCGAGGGTATTGCCGCTCACCATTCCCGACCTCTCGATCGGCGCGTTCAACGGGTGGCACGGCGCCACTGCCCCATACAATCCGGGTGGGGGGGATACCCCAGCGGCTTGGAGCACACGCATCGGCTCCAAGTTCCTCTTTCCTTACTCCCGTCACTTTGACCTTGGATACTCGCTCACTCAAGCACGGCAGATGCTGGAGGCGGCTCATACGCCTGGAGTTCGAGATATCGTGATCCTCTACACCACCGGCATGTCGAGCTGTCACTCGGGCAACAGCTGTCCCAACGCGAACGAGAAGGCTTGGGCAGACGGTTACTACACGACGTCAATGACGGAGGCTTTCAACGAGCTTCCGAACTATGTGATGAACACCACAACCGGCGTCCCAATCTCACTGAACATCGTGATGGGCGGTAACGGCGAAGGCGCGAGTACTTTGATTCGGCGAAAGCAATGGACCGACGCCGCCGGTAGAACGACCTACTGCATGCCCGATTGGTTGGCGCGACGATACCAGACTGGAATCTCGAACAATGGTTTCGTCGACGACACGTGGAATCCTGGGACGAGCTCGTTCTTCTATCCAGCGCTGGGGCTCTACTCTTTTGCTGCACAAACGAAAGGGACATACTATCCCCTTCGCCCGTGCTGCAGTCTCACGGGCTGCAGCTGCATGACTCCGACCGACGTCGCTTCGATCGATTTTCAGGGTCGATGCCAAGCTGCAGGTGCAGATCTCTCCCTGGTCTCGAACCTCGGGAATGTCGAGCTCAACAAATTTCTCGATAACAGCCGGCTTCTCTGTGACCCCTTCGGCCGAACGAAGACGCAGCAGGCAAACGCAGCGATTAACGATATCGTGCGGAAGTCGCCGATTATTCTCGTGACGGAGTAGGGAGATCCCGGGGCGGCGTCAGGAACGATCGAGCCGTTCGACTCGTCAGTGGTTTTGCCGCGCTTCGTTTCACATTCGTCGATGGCACAGCGACAGCCATCCGCGTCGCGTTCTTTCCTATCCTCTGCGAGTCATCTTCGAGCTCGCTCATGGCATCGCCGTCGCTCTGACGTTCTCGTTTCTCCGAACCCGGTCATGACGGGAGTGTGCTTCATCGCGTGCATGATCTGCTCCGTGATTCCTATGGGTTATGTATGTTCAATCTCCCGCTCATCAGTCCACACTGGGGAAGATCGGACATCAATGCGGAAAGTCGCCGAGCTGGTGCAACTCTCGCCCTCGATTGCCCATAACCTCGAGAGGCGTTCCACGGTTTTTTTCGAATGAGACATTTATGGATACGAAACTCCAAAGCAGTAGAGCCAGGTCTCCGGAGCACTCTGCTTCTTCAGTGGCTACGCGAGAGGCCCGACTTCAATACCCAGAAATAAAACCGGAGCTTCAGTTCGCCGAGCAGTTCGCGACAGGAGCATCGGCTCTGGCGGCACCCTCGCTCACACAGCTTCGCGAAACGGTTCAGATGTTGAAGGAGATCGACCCAGCGCTCGAGAAGCGCTGGGATGTGGCAAAGGTCACGATCGTGAATTCTCGTAGCCCGAGTGGTCAGCCGATCCGTGGACTGCGTCTGCCCCCTTCGAGTGGAAAAGGTCCGAGTCTGCTGGTGATCGGCACCCCATCATCGGAGCGCGATCCGGCCGAAGCGTGGGTGACTGCGGGTCTTGCTGAGCTTGTCGTCCGAGTTCCCAGTGTCGGCGGCGACACTCCGCTTCCCAAAGAGTTCCGTTCGGGCGGTGTCGTGACGCCACAAGCGCGCGCGGAAGCTGCCAAGTCAGTGATCGTGCACGAACTGTCTCATGCAGACCGAGGAACCCTTGAATATGGTGCGACCAAAGCGCAGACGGAGTACCTGCAGCGTCGCCTGCCCGCAACGTTCGGAAAGATCGCATCCGTCGAGGACTATTCCCTTCGGCGTATTCTGGAATCCCATCCATCTCCCGCCTTTTACACCGCAGCAGTGCTTGAACGTTTCGGCGGCAACGCGAAAGCGTCTGAGCCATATCTGCCCGGTGGGCAAAAGTTCGTCGCGTTGTCGGCAGAGATACTTGAGAACCGCCGCGTTGACGCTCAATCCGGCAATCCCGCCGATGTCGCTTCCTATCAAAGCTGGGTAAGACAGCATGCGATTCTCTCGCAGCCCTATCGGGGAGGGCTCGAGCAGTACGTCCAGGAAGGAGCCCAGTCGTATTTCGAGCGAAGATATTTGAATGACATAGCGGCCAAGACGAAAGTGTCCCCCTCGGATCCCTCTGTGGAAGCATCACGAGCTGCGGGACTCGCGAACGAGATTCCGAGACACGTGAGCGAATTCATGGCAGCTCGAGGTGCGGTTGGCAGGCGCTAGACCGTTGGAGCGGTCGGCCAAGTGAATCGCGCCTTTTTGTTCTCAGCCTGAGAGAGTGTTCGACGTCCACGCCGAGAGGTGAGGAGTTGTTTTCCGAACGACTCTTCACTACCCCGCACGGCTGACAGTCCGCGGTTCGGGCGCCACGCAGTTCGAGAACGTGCTCCGATGTCGGCTCTCGGGAGCTCTCATTTCTTCTTTGAGTTCGGATCGTCCGTTCCTCTTGCCGCGAATCGGGATACAAATACTCTGCAGCAGCGCTCACGAGCCATCATTCCGCGGAGTTCCCATGAGAGCTACACAAGAACCGTCACTCCTGGAGATATCGAGAAAGGTCCTTACCTCGCCCCGAGAGGGTTTTGAGCTTGCGATCGCTCAGGATCACCATGGTGCGGCACACGCGATCTGTCTGGCCTCGTCAGTCCTCTGTCTCACACTTCAGTATCTGAGCCCTGGCGTTCTCGCCCAGGCGCCGGACACTACTTCGATCATCCTCACCGCAGGCACGCCAGTATTTCTTTATGCCTGGGGATGGTGCATCGGGATTATCGGCCGCTTGTGTGGGGGCGTCAGAAACGATCGAGCCGTTCGGATCGTCAGTGGGTTTGCCGCGCTTCCAGTCGTGCCGGGTCTTCTCGTCGCGCTTCCGTTCACATTCGTCGATGGCACAGAAGCCGGTGTGCTTGTCGCGCTCCTCATCCTCATCTGTTGGTCCTGTTGGATTACAGTAATCGGCACCGCGGTCGCGATGAAGTTCTCGTTTTTTCGAGCCACCCTCGCCATGACAATATTGACCGTGATCGCAACCGTGATCTTCTTCGTTATGATGATTGCGTATGTACTCGCAACGATCGACGCGTCCGAGGGCGGTAGCGACGACAGGCAACCAACTCGAGAGATCGACGGGCCACTCCAGTCTGTATGATTGCGGCGGAGGCAAACTCCCTCACGGCATTGTAAAGCCCCGCGAGAGGTCCCCGGAAGGGGTTATAAAACTCCGCGTGCTGGCGACCGTGTTAGTGAAGAGGAAGAGTGTTGGACCAAGCTGACGAGGGGCGCCAAGCTCGGAGAGGAGACAACGTCGGCGCTCCTCGGCTCACGATGAGGAGAAGCGCCGAGCGTCCGTGAAAGACTACGCAGAGGGATCTTTCGGCGTTGCTCGAAGCTGCGCGAGCTCTTGCTCATTCAACTTCGTCCGACGATGGCCGGCTCGCGCCTCTGAGAACGAACCGTGCAATACGAAGGTTTCACCGGTGTCACCGCTCGGGTCTTTCGGCGTTGCTCGATATTGGTCGAGCTCTTGATCCGAGAGCTTTACACGTTGATGACCCGCTCGAATTTGGGCCGAAGAGCCTGAGATGGTGAAGGTCTCGGCATTGGGATCCTTCACGGTCGCGCGGAGTTGCTCGAACTCCTGTTCCGAAAGCTTCATCCGCTGGTGGCCGGCACGCGCTTCGGAGAACGACCCGTGGAGCACATAGGTCTCGCCACTTGGATCCTTCGGCGTTGCGCCAAGTTTCTCAAGCCCCTGCTCAGGAAGCTTCATCCGAAAATCTCCGTGACGCCCTTCCGCTGACGTCGCGTCGCGCACGATACCCATGTCGGCCGCGCTATTGGACGTATGACCCGCTCGCTCGAGCATCTCCCGAAGTTTCGATCGATCCATTGCACAGCCGCGGGGTCCGTCGAGGGAACAGACCGGTCCTTCGTGCTCCTGTCGGGGAGCGTTCGAGTTATCTGGAGCGATGCGACGAGAAGATTCGGTAGTAAGTGAGGCCATAAAACCCGTGTGCAAGAATACAAAAATCTATCGGAGATTACCCACCAATCGTTATTCAGCCGGAACAGAGAAGTGTTGCACGATAGTCCGAAGGGGGACGCAGGGAACAAGATGCGACACACAGAGCCCCTTGGAGTGCATGGAGAGAGAAAACCTGTTGAAATCTCGATACAAAATCGAGCGACAACACTTCTCGGGGCGATCCTTGGAAATGAGGCGCCCCTTCCGCCACTCGACCTCCGCTGAATAGGAGCTTCCCTCGAAGCCAACGGGTGGACCCATCAGTAAAATCCAACTCCGGTGGGCGGTGCGAGCCCTTCAATTGGAATAAGCGAGCCGAGAGAGCGTACCGGAGAGCTATTCTGCAGACGATGCCCTCCGAGATTCCGCGCGAGAGGCGTTCCGCAAATCGCCTCGTCGTTCGGGTAAGCCCTTGCTGACACGACTGATTTGCACCCTCGCCCTCACTCGCTCGCGCTTCTCTGAGGCACCTCGAACCATCACTGCACAGAATTATGCCGACGTTCGACGCATGGCGGGCTGAGGGACTAAAGAACCGCGGGATTGGGATCCCATGCCTCCATCTGTACTTTGACAGCCTTCGGGGGAACTTCTTCATGTAATACTAGGGCTTGGGATCGGGGTTTAGCATTAGCGCCCCCGCGCCGACTCATAAGGGTGGGTTCTCGCCTGGCGCGAAGTTGATAGGTTAAGGAGCGTTATGTCCTCCAGAGCAAAAATACGTTCGTTTCTCATCCCAGCAGTCTTCGCTCTCACGATCGGAATTGCCGAACCGCTTCACGCTGACCCGCGCACCAATCCACGATTCAATATGAGTTCCGTATTCGTGCGGGGAACCTTCACCTATGACTGGCCTGACGGATCAGGCGGAGATCTCAGTTACGGAGGCTCCGCGCTCGGTGTCTCAGAAGATGGAGACTTCCTCTATGTCGCCTGTAACATCGGAAGTGCTCGAAGGGGGATCGCGAAACTTCGCATTCCAGCTATTGGCCAGATGGCCCAAGTCGTCGCACCCTGTCAGGGTCCGGACTTCAACGAACTGTTGAAGATACTCCCAAGCAACGACGGCGGTCAGCTCACGTTGGGAGGAGTACTCGAGCAAGGCGGCCGAGTCGTCGTCACCGGGTTTGCGAGCTACGACGCAAACGGTGTTACTTCCGCAAGTCACTGGTCAGGAACTTCACTCACCGCACTCACTGGCCCGTGGGCCGGTCGATTCACATCCGGTGTGCTCGCCAACCAAGTGCGCACCGGCTTGGTGAAATCTCAGATGGGAGTGATTCCCACCGAGTGGCAACCGCTCCTTGGCGGACCCGCGTTCTCGACTGCAGGGTACACTTCAATTATCTCGCGACAGAGTTGCGGTGCCGCGCTCTCCGTTTTCGATCCG
>JADYYL010000170.1 GCA_020853655.1 Deltaproteobacteria bacterium | reverse complement strand
GTGAATTTCAATGGCGTGGCCGATCGTTCGCCGGTGTCGAGCGACACAGATGGAGATGGGCTCGACGACATCTTTGATACGAACAACTTCGCGATCGTCAGCGACTGGGGGATCAACGGAATCGGGACGAATGCACCGCTTCAAAACCGAGATGGAACGACTCCCCGGGATTGGCGGGACACCGACGATGACAATGACGGGATTCCTACGGTAGCTGAGGATGTAAACGCGAACGGAAACTATGCCGACGACGATGTTGATGGGGACATGATCCCCAACTATCTCGACTCCAATCCGATTGCAGACCGCGATGACGATGGATTGAGTGACGGCGATGAGGCGATAGCCGGTAGCGATCCGTGCGATAGCGACACTGACAACGACGGGTTGATTGACAGCGAGGAGGTCGTCCCAGGAGCGGACCACTGGATCACCGATCCACTGGACGCCGACTCCGACGACGACGGACTCTCTGATGGTCAGGAGTTGACGCTGGGCACAACGCCGGTGAACTTCGATACAGATGGCGACGGGCTGAGCGATGGTCTCGAATTCGGCGTCACGGCGGGAATCGGAACGGGAGCCAGCGACTGCTCTGCACTCCCCATTCGCGGCTCGGACCCTCTCGTCCTAGTCACCGACAGCGATCCGACCTCAACGAGCAATCCTTTGGACGGCGACTCCGATAACGACGGTGTCATCGACGGCGACGAGGACCAGAACGGCAACGGGGCAGTGGACGGCGACGAGACAAATCCGGGAATCGGCCTTTCGGCGTGTTCATCGGCGTCGTTGTCCGAGCACAAACTGCGTCTCGATGGAGCCGCGGGCCGACTCGCGGGAGACATCGAAGCCGCGCTGCAGCTCCGTCGTGCTCAGACCGACGTCTGCGGCCGACTGAGCCGCAGCAGAGAACGGACGATTCGGGCTGATTCGCAGGCGGCTTACACGAACCTTTGGAGCACCGTTTGGGGCGGCTATCCGGCGGCTTCGTTTGTTTGTGAGCCGGTGCCATCGACTCTGTGCTCCTCGGAATCAACCGCCTCTGCCACATCGCAGATGACTTCGCGAACAAACGAGCTCAATGCGCTATTTCGTTCAGCGATTGGAAGCTGTTCTCAGAAGACACGTCGTGGTCGTTCGCTCAGTACTCGCGCGACGCGCGAAGTGGCAACAATGCGTCGAGAGATCGCGACGATTCCGGCATCGATTCTGTTCTGTCGGTCTGATCAGTAGGGCGGTAGATACGCGAACGCAGTATCCGCTGGTCTCGCGCTCGGATGAGAAGATGAACCGGCCGACATTTTGCCGGTCTATCTCACTTTGTTCTGAAGACATGATTCAAAGGCAGTGCTCTGTTCGGCGCTTCCGACCCCTTCGCCTTTGTCGAAGATTTTTGCTGAAGACTCTACGGGAGCTCTTCCTTTTCGCCTCGGAACAAACAAGTGCTGCTGAGAGGTTCGCGCCGCTCATCTCTTATGCGCGTCTGCACTCGCAAAGGGGATCTCAGACAGGGCGTCGAAAGCTCGTGCCGTTCTTGTACCTGGAGAACACCAAGAGTTGCTGAGCCATTCGCTCCGAACCTCATAAAAATGGGGGAAGTCGTAGTGGCATTGCGTGGGGACGTTGAGCCTTCGACCAAAACTAGGCCTGGCATACTCGCATTTATCTTGCCGAATTACATGTAATTCGGCCCCGATCCGCTCGATCTCCCCCCCCCCCCCCCCGATCTTTCCTCGGAGACTTCGTATTAATTTCATTCGTTTAAAGTAACTCGCGTCCGCGAAGCGCGCGTTTCGACGCGATCAGTGGAGAGATCGAGATGGATCGACGTCTCGATCAGAGACTTTTCGGCTTCACACCGACTCGCCGAGGCAAATTCACGTACGGAATGGCGGCTCGAAGACAGATCTCTGCGCCGCGCTTATGAAAGCGCCGGAAAAAAGGAATGGTGGTGAGGATCGTAGCGAGGAAACGCTACGTAGGCGGTGGATGCCTCTGTGGCACCGTCACCCAGAGCGACGGTCTGTATGTGCCAGGGGGAAACTCAGTGAGCAGCTCTCCTCGTCGAAACTTGAGAGACGCTGCCTTGAACCGAAAGTAGATGTCGAAGTACCAACTCTTGGTCGCTTCTCTGCGAACAGGACAGACGGAGAGGACACGGGGTCGATGACTGTCGCGGGTGGATTTCTTCGTACGGTAGGGACGCGATCCCCTGACGACTTGGAGTACAGCTTCCCTTCCGAGAAACCCCAGCCCCTTAGCCAGCCGCTCAGCGACGATCTTCTGCCGCCGCTCCTCGAGCTTCTTGTGCATGAGCGTGGCGTATTCCTTCTGCGACAGGTGCTCATAGCCAGGAAGCCGCGCATACTTCAGCGTATAGGTCTCTTCGTAGTCTTTCTTTCGAGCAAGGGGGTTGTATCTGCGAACAGCGTTATACGCCGTCCAGTTCATGACCGTGACCTCACGCTCTATGCCCCAGACGGCGTCATGAAAGCAGTTATAGAAGGGATACTCTGAAATCTTCGGGACGAGTCCATCCTGGACACACTGGAGCACGGTGTAGAAGAACCAGTTCTCGATGTCCTCTTCGCCAGGGAGAAACTCATTAGAGTATCTGCGCTCATAGAGCCTCCCTCCAGGATACTCCTCGACGAACCTCGGTACAGCTCGAGCAACGCTCGAGTTGAGATCCCGCATGAAGTCGCCGCGGTTGAGCTTCGGGAAGTGTGCCGGGAACTGGATGTGGTTCCCCTCAATGGCAAAGGCATACAGCGTGATGTCGTACCGATCCTGATACTTGGCTGCGTAGCCAAGTATGGCGTTCTCAAGCTCTGGGTTGTTTGCAAACCATAGCTCGGAGTTCCTACACCGTGACGTTTGAAACGATGCGAACTTGGATGTCTCTATGCGCGGATGATAGCTGCTCACCCCAATAGTCATCGAGACATCGGCAAGAGCGTTTCACGCGGGGTGAAATAATGTTCGTTGATACGAATGAGATCGCGGCGAGAGGTGCGGGAGAGACGTCGATTCGAGCGTCGATGCGTACGCTGCGAGCGGATTTAATTTAATCCGCTTAACGCTGCGCAGGGTCTCCTGAGGAAAGAGGGGGGAGACTCCGCTCAGAGAGGCAAGAAACAGACGGAACGGATTGTGTTCCAACCATCCTCTCGACATCAGTGACCCGCGCCTGCCCCATCGAGTACGGATTTCTCTACGTCGTTCTCGAGCTCCAGACGTCGCCGCTGCAGGTCTTGTTGAACCTCGACGTTCAATTCTTCGGGGTCCACCCCGTGAACGCGTCCGGCTGGGGGAGCTTCTCTTCCCTGGAGAAGCTGCATAGCCGCATCCCGATTCCTCTCAGCAGTGCTCCGCGGGGGAGTGGGGGCGGGAGAGGGACGCTTCGTCTCGGCAAGTGAATCAAACGGAATTTGAACGGCGCAGAGAGCGATGCCGAAGATTACACGTTTCGTAATTTGATGAAGACCTTGCACAAAGAATTTCATGAAGCACATCCCTTCTGTCAGATGAAATATGACTCGCCGCTCGTTAACAACTCGTGCCGATCGATGAGAGCAATCACGATCTCGTCGCCTTCCCTCCGAGAGTTCGGGGCAATTGATTCCGTCGCACGGTGATGAGTCGACGAAGTCGGTGGCGCAGGATATCGGTAACATCCCGCGCTGCGTTGCGCCATTCCCGCTGAAGGGGCGCACTTGGAATTGATGCCTCCCCTCACTCACTCTGCGCTCTCAAACAGCATTGTGACATCGCACACTGAGCGGGAATGCGAGCGCGACTGTTATCGCGGCTGTCGCTCACGCTTCGAAGCCGAGCGTACAACAGCATCTTGCGCTTTGATTCTCTAACGCACACGCCCGGCTCCTCGCGGCAGATTCACAGATGCGCTGAGATCCGAGACGAACGAAACTCAATGATCTCCCTCTACGCGATCCCAAGGAAAGTTTTTGCAAGCTGCAGATCGTTGTTCGCAAGCGCAAGTACCTGCTGCGCCGACTGCTGGCGCACTCGACGAGCGACCAACGCCGAGCTTTCTTCTGCAACATCAGCATCGAGAATTCGTGATGCTGCATCGATCAGATTCTCCGCTCGGTTCTGCACCACAGCACTCGCTGCTTGCGCACGACTGACGGTCGCGCCGAGTTTGCCGACGGACACGTTGAGCTCTTGGAGATACGTATCGATCGTTGACTGCGCCATCTGCGCTTGCTTTGCGGTGCTGATCCCGACACCGACAAACGGGGTGATCATCGAGGAGAAGCCCACGGCGCGAGAGATGCCGATGTTGCGGGTGACGAAGACGTTGACCGCGCCGTTCGTGTCTCCAGCGACCAAGTTCGTCGCTGCGCTCATGATCAGTGCGTATTGCCCGTCACCGCTGAGAGCAGCATTTGTCGAGGCGCCGTTGGCCTCGACTCCCGTTGGCGACACAGTCAATCGGGTGGTTGTCCCAGCGACGGTGTCACGAACAAAGACGTCTTCGACTGCGTTTGTATCGCCGGTGACGAGGTTCGTCGCTGTCGAGCGAAACGCAATGAATCGGCCGTTCGCGCTGAGTTGAGAGGTGGTGCTATTCGCATTTCCCAAAGTTTCGTCGTCAGCGACACTCACCAGCGTCGTTTGCCCAGTGATCAGGTTGCGGATGAATACGTCTGCGACACCGTTTGTGTCGCCGGAGACAAGGTTGGTCGCCGCCGACGCAAACATCAGCGTGTTCCCGTCGGAGCTAATGCGTCCTGCCGTTGATGCCGCGTTCCCCGTCGTGCCACCAACACCGACACTGCCGCTCGCTGCAGTTCCGGAGGTTCGACTCCACACCGCTGCATCGAGCGCCCCATTTGTATCGAGGCCATCAACGGCCGACGTCGTTTGAAACGTGACTCGCTCTCCATCGCCGCTGATAAACGGGGAACTCCCTCCCAGTGCGAGTTGCGCACCTGTCGAGCTCACGCTCACACGTTGAGTCGTGCGCGTGAGCCGGTCATAGACAAAAGCATCGTCCGTCGCGTTCGTGTCACCAGAGATTAGGTTCGTCGCATTCGACTGGAATGCGACGTAGCGCCCATCGGCGCTGATTGTCGGCTCGTGACTCGTGCCATTGCCGATGGTTCCCGAGCTATTCACGCTGACCAGTTCAGTCGTGCCGGTTTGCATGTCATACACAAACACATCCGCCGCGCCGTTCGTGTCTCCGCTAACGATGTTCGATGCGTTTGAGCGGTACACAACGAATCGCCCATCGTAGCTGATCGAGGATTGCCAGGAGCCGCTGTTGGTTTGCGCCCCTCCTACTCCCCTGCTGATCTGTCGTGTTTCTCCGGTAAGCCGGTCACGCACGAATACGTCCTCGAAGCCGTTCGTATCGCCGCTGCCGATGTTCGTCGCAAGCGTGCTGAAGACGACGTAGCGGCCATCTCCGCTCATCCCTCCGAGCCGAGCGTCGCCGGTTCCCGACGCACCCGAATTGCTCACATCAGCGAACTCAGTATTCGATTGCAGCGGACCTGCTCCGGTCTCAAGCGAGAGCGATTCGTTTGTGCCGTATCCAAACTGAATCGTCGTCGGAGTACTCCCTTGCGATTCGAAGATCTTCGAACCGTTGAATTCAGCCGTTTCTATGATGCGATTGTATTCTTCGGAGAGCTACGACAGCTCCTCGTTGAGCCGGCTCCGCTGACTCTTGCCGAGCGTTCCATTCGCCGCCTGTGTCGCAAGTTCGCGGGCGCGGAAGAGGATTACTTTCAGAGAGCTCTGCGCACCGTCCGCGATATCCAGGTAGCTAATGGCATCGTTCAGGTTTCGAACGCCTTGCTTATACACTCGGCTGTCGGCTTCGATTCCCTTCGCGACGGACAAACCTGCAGCGTCGTCGGATGCGCGATTGATGCGCAACCCGGAGGACAGACGTTGAAACGTCTGATCTAACTCCGACGTCACTCGGGACAGCTGACGCTGCGCGTTGAGCGACGCGAGGTTCGTATTTATGCTACGAATCGCCACCGACTATTCGTCCTTAAATTCCTCCACCGAGATCAATCCGGTAATCTCGACATAAGTCCCCCTCTGTTTCATTCGAGCGAGCCGTTTGCGCGAATGAACCACTCTAAGAATATCGGCAGCTTAGGGGGACAATCTCGAGTTTCTGCGGGCCGTCCCGGAGAAACCGGACGGGCGTTCATTCTAGGACAAGTCGCTAAGGAAACCGTTGATTAAAACCAACAGTGACTTCGAGTGGTTAGTTGATCGAAGAAATCTCGGTTCAACTATCAAAAGGACTCCCCGAAAGCCAAGATCGCCAGCCCAGCGCCTCGCGAGGACCCGGTCTAGAGACCGGCTCGGAAGTTTGTCGGCGCTGCCGGAGCGGCGTCAACGCTGACATCCACCCCAGGTAATCTCGGGCCGGCGTAAGCGCCAAGCTCTCCACCGGAGGAGGAAGCGGTCTTCGCGACATGACCCGCAGCGATCCGAAAGTTTCCGTTCGTCCGATCGACAAAGATCGTTCCGCTGAGGACTTGGCTGTTCAAATCTCGGTTGGTCGCGGTGCGCCATGCGGAGAGGGAGTTCGATTGCACTCCGTTGAATGACCACGTCACATTCGCACCGTTTTTCGTGTAACCGTTGTAGTTCATGACGGCGGGCAACGTAGAGATTTCACCGAAGTCGGCCCCATGTCCGAATACACCGTTGTTTATATCGACGAGGTTGTCACGAATCGTAACGTTGCCTGCGAATCCATTCGCCCGACTATAGATCCCACCGCTGGTATTAATCGACGCACTGTTGATACGGGCAACCGTATTATGATGCACGAGGAGGTTTCGCGCCGGCGAAGTCTCACTCGAAATGAAGATCGCAGCGACCTCATTGATATCGTAACAAAGATTATAAGCGACCGTCGTGACTTGCGTGAAATCTAGGTCATTAAACTGAAGGCAGGCGCTGGAGTTTGACACGATACCGTATTGAACAGTCCCATAGTTGAAGACGGTCGCGCTATTCGCCGTGCCCTTGAAAAAAATTCCACGCGAAATATTTCGTATCTCGAAGTGCTCGATCAGGACATTCTGATCGCCGTATTGATCGCTGAACAGCGCCCCCTGCGGGGTCGCGGATCCGGTTGGATCGTTCACAAAATCATAGGCTTTGAAGTTGCTGAGCACCGTGTCCCGGGAGTTGTTGGGACGATAAATGACGGGGTTGCTCGCTATCGTCAGCCGCGCTCCTTTCACTACAAAATTCCGAAAGTGCACACCGATCGTGTTCTCCACACGCAACACTCCGGAGTCTTCCCGAAGAAATGCCTCGGCCATGTCGACGAAGAAGCCGTCGAACGTCACATAGTTCTGCCCATAGCTGCCGAGCATAGGGCATCCGTTTCCGACGCCAACACCGCCCACGATCCCGGGAGCTCCGCCATCGTGACGAAACTCAGTTCTGTTCGGATTGGTCTCAACGCTTGCCAAGTTTACAGCAGGGTATTTCGTGACGAATACAATTCTGCTTATCGGCGTCCCAGAGTGGGCCGGATTGAATGCAGGAATACGAACACTGTTCGTCGTCGGTAAGTCGACACTGACGCCTGGGAGTATTCCGACGACATCGCCGGCGACCGGAAGCGCCGAACATTGTGACATGTTCCACGGACTGACGAGTGTTCCTGCGCCGCTGTTGTTGAGCGCTCGGGTAGGGTCACAATAATGGTTAGGAGCGCCATAGGTGTTCTGTCGGTAATCGCTCGTGTCGAGCGCCGATGCGGTCGTTGCTCCGATGGCGACGACCAAAGAGGCGGCGACCACAAGACAGGAAAGCTTGGTGGCCAAATCGAGCTTAGAAATGAATCGCATAGGCACAATGGATTTCGGCTGTTTGTCAGTATTCACAACAGTGTGACTGAACTTTTCGCCCACCGCCACTTTTCGCTCCACTTCTGGAACGAAATAGCTCTGATACGCGTTCTCTAAAGGCTCCCCCTCCACCGGATCCATCTGATCTTACTCGTTCTTCCCCTGATAACGGTGCGAGACATCGGGCGGATGAATTCGTGGTCGCTCACTCCTCACCGCTCGCGACATCACCGACGCACAACGAACACTCCCCCGGAAGACACCGTTCGCAACACGTGGGGTCGCTCCGACGAGAGGCATCAAAACTTCAGCGTTCCTTTCGTATCATACGAGACGGAGCGACCGGGGATCGCCAAGTATCGGAAGCGTGGCAAACGAACGCTGTGTGCCCGTGCTCTCGAGGTGACCCATCTCCTGTTCCAAGCCCTCTTCCATAAGTCATCCGAACTGTTTTCACCGAATAAAACGAGCGCAGATGCTCCGGGGAGAGATCGGGGGAGCGCCCAGCATCAATGGCATTGCTCCGACCCCTCTGCGGTTCGCAATTTTCAACCGCCGGGGTTAGAATCTCGGTGGAGGGAAAATCACATGCACGTCCAACGCGAACACCAGTGGGTCGAAGTCGACCTCGACGCGATTCGAAAGAACGTCGCAGCGTTTCGAGCATCCACAGGTCGGAAGATCCTCGCCGTCGTGAAGGCCAACGGGTACGGTCACGGTGCGGCGAACGTGGCGAAGGCCGTATTTGCTGCCGGAGGCGAGTACGTTGGCGTCACCTCTCTCGGCGAAGCAGCGGCACTGCGAAGTTCAGGGGTGAACGGAAAGATCCTCGTGATGGGTCCTCAGTTTCCCCACGAGTACGCTCGAGTGCCAGAACTGGACGTTGAGTGTGTTGTGTGGACGAAAGAGCAAGCGTTGGCTCTGAACTCGATCGGCATGACCGCTGGCGTCCCATCGAAGGCGCACGTCAAAGTCGACATCGGCATGAGTCGATTTGGTTTGCTACCGGCAGAGGCCCCGGAGTTTCTTCGCACGCTGAGCGAACTCCCCGGGCTCCAGGTTGTAGGACTCGCGTCTCATCTTTCCGCTTCTGATGAGGATGCATCCATCACCTCGTCACAGCTTAAGCGCTTCCGAGCTCTCGTCGAGATCCTCGAAGCGGAGCGTCTGCGTCCACCGCTCGTCCACGTGTCCAACTCTGGAGCGTCTTCCTCGTATCCTGAGCTGTGGTTTGACATGGTTCGACTGGGCATCGTCCTCTATGGATACCCCGCGCTCCCCGATGCCGAGGTCAACGACGCGCTCACTCCAGCGCTCTCCTGGAAAGCACGAATCGTTTCGCTTCGTGAGATCCCCGCTGAAACCACTGTCTCGTACGGCGGAGAGTATAAAACGAAGCACGCAGAGCGAATCGGCGTTATCGCTGCTGGCTACACAGATGGATTTCGCCGCACACCGAAGAACTGCAATGAGGTGCTCGTCCGAGGACACCGCCTGAAGACCCTCGGCCGGATCTGTCAGCAGTTTTGCATGGTCAATCTCGATGACGTCCCCGAGGTGCGTGTAGGGGATGAGGTCACTCTCCTCGGTTCCGAGCGCGGGGAGCGCATCTCCGCGGTCGACATCGCGCGTCGCTGGGGAACGAACGAATGGGATGTTCTCTGTGGCATCGCCGGAACGATCGAGCGACGGTATCTCCACTCTGCGGACAGCTAAGATTTCGCTTCGAAGAGGCATGACCCGTGTGCCCCATATTCGGAGCAAGCACAGGACGCTTCGATATCGATTTCGAAGCGTCCGCAAAGAGACTTCAACTCTGAGCGCAGATCATCGGGGATTAGTTGAGGAGCGCTCGCATCGGGCGCGGATTTTCCGATGCTTGAGCACCGCAGAAATCCTCTCGCAACATGCCCAGAACGTTCAAAGTTCCACGATACTTAGGCACAGGTCACCTGCGCTGAAGATCCGCCATAACAGTCACAACCCTTAGGTCATAACTTCAGTAATCTTTTTTCTATGCCCGGCCCCGAACAACAACCGAATTTGTCGAAACCTCCCGTCCGTCAGCCGACGCTCCCGGAACGACCAGCTGTGGTCCCGGACATCGCAATCGACGTAAACTCCAGGGTCAACGCTCAAGAGATCCCAGCGATCCGCAACCTGGTAAACGAGGTGATGCTGGTTGTCGATTTGGATCCGGCAATCCGCGCCGTCACTCGAGACCCTCGGATGAAGCTCGAGGTCGCCATCGTCCCGAAGAGTGTGCTGGACAAGATTATCACGCAGCGAGATCCCGGAGTATCCCAGGAGAGTCTCAAGTCTGTTGATGGGTATACCACCTCAGAGCAACCAAGTGGGCCAGGGTTCTACAGGATGTACGTCGACGAGAATGTCCTCTCAAGCGCCCCACGCACAATTGTCACGCTGCATAATCAACTCCACCATGTCGTGCGGGGCGTGAAAGGACCAAGAACGGCGTCACTCGCCGCGACCGATCAAGAGGTCCAAGGTTCAGCTCTCGAAGGACTGCGCCGCATTGAGACTTCGCTTCGCTCTTCTCCCCGCGTCGCCTATCAAAATCTCGGTGAAGAGATGCGGCCGTTGATAGAGGCTGAAGCGCGCCGACTGAAGTAGCCCCCCCCCACCCCGATCTTTCCTCTGGTGAGATGATGGGTCAAGGTGAGCACTCGAGTGCCCCGCGAGATCAACGCTACTCACTTCCAGTTCTTCGCACCGACTGCGGCACTGCCCTTTCGTTCTTCGTGCTTCGCCGCTCCACAATCTCGTGGATCAGTCGCTTTGCCCAACTGGTCGAACCAAACTTCTTCGCGAGGTCTAACTTAAGGTCGCCATCGTTGAGATTGCGGCAACGCTCAATCTCCCGCTCGTTTCGCGCGCATTGCTCGAACTCAAGCACTTGCAGGTCTGGGGCCTCCGCGCGTTCGAGCTCTGCAATCTGCTCATTCTGAGAGGCCACGATCTCCTCGAGCGTTGTGGCTTTGCGTTCAAGATTGCGCACAAGGCGCAGGAGCGAAGCTCTGCTCGTTAAATCCCGAATAATGTTCATATCGTTTCTCCATTGCGATCGGCGAGCGGCGGAGGAAGGCGGAGCAACTTGCGCATCGCGTGACGTCACACACCGAAGCAATCCGTCGCCAGTATACTCAGCACTATACGCCGACGAGAATTCATTCGCGGGATTAGTTCGAGAACTGCAGGGGAGATACTCGCGCAGCATCTCTTCCGTCATGTTGCGAAGTAGTGCCCAATCTGCGGCACGAGGAACAGTGCAATCCTGACACGAGAGAGTTAGCGAGTGACTCAATCGACTTGAGTAAGCATCGACGGGATTGGGTTCGTCAGACGAGCGCAATCGAAAGGAGGGGGAGGCTCTGCTATAAGGACAAACCTTTCAATACATCAAACCACCCCACTCCCTCGACGTTGAGCCGGTCATGCCGCCGAACTCACCACTCGTCGCTGGGTGAGCGATGAGACAAACTGAGAAGGAGTAGGAACACTCCCTCACCGACGAGGAAGAACACGACGGCGACGACGAGTAAGCCGAATAGTCCCAGAACACCGAGACTAGTGGCCCATGAGAGGAACGCCGGGCCGTGCCAGGCGTTCATGATCACAACGAGATAGAAGAGTTCGAGCGGGAGAAATACGTGGTAGAAGAACTCGCGATCAAAGACGACTCGCTGCATGATCCTCCCGCCAAGCCCCTGACGATGCACCTCTCCCCGCATATAGCGGCCGAAGTTGTCATACTTTGCGTAGGCGACGGGCATGTATACTCTCGTCAGAACGGTGACGAGCGCTACGACGCCGAGACTCAAGATGTAGTAACGCTCCCATCCCATCGACGGAATCGGGTGAAGCCGAAGGGCGACGGACACTGTCAACGCGCCGAGAGCGGAGGAGATGAGCGCGAACGGCGAGAAAGCGAACCCGAGCAATCCGTCCTCGTCGTCGAAGAGCACCTCTGGATCGAACCGCAGGCGGTCGCAGATCCACGTGACCAGTGCGATCGAGGACGCAACGCTAACCGCAAACGCGACGCACATTGCTCCAAAAGCATCCCATGTGAACGACATATGGAACTCCGTTTCCGGAGTCGTGCGCACGCTGAACCTTTTCAGCAGAGCCACAACCCCGCCTACTGGATCGACATTGATGCACGTGGGCGGAGTGATAGCGGAAGAATTACTCGAAGCGGCAGGCGAGAGAGCTTGGGAGATTCTGCATCAACGGTGTGAAAATGCAATTGATGTATTCCGTCTCACAACGGCATGAAGCAGAGGGACGAAGCGCAAACACAAAAATGTGAGGGGTGACAGCGGCGTTGAAAACGCTTGGCATATCGCCCCTCAGTCGGTGTGTTCACCTCCTTCAGTCGATCTGCACAACCTTTGCCCACCGAGGTGGTGGGTCGTAGCCGTGGGCGAGCTTCCCGATCTGTCCCACGATGTAGGGAACGGAAATGGGGGCTTGCTTCGGCCATTTCGTCTGTCCATCTGTCAGAACGATGACCACGTGCGGACGAGGCCGAAGCGTCCTGAGCGCAAACAGCCCCTTGGAGAGATCCGTTCCTCCTCCTCCTTTCACCTCCAGGTGCGACATCGAGCGAAGTCGCTTCGTCGCGTGAACGTCCGCATCGACCGAAAGCAGCGTCACGCTACTCGGCGTTCGATGTCGAACGAGCTGCGGCACGCTGGAAACGCGATTAAAGTTGCGAAATCTCTCGACTCTGGCTGCGGCTTTGGTTCAGCATTCTCGGGTTCTGCTGCGCGAAGACTTGCCTGAACTCCAGGTGCTCATGAGCTCAGGACCATCACTCAGGACGATCGGCCCCTCTTCTTTTTCGCTCGCCACACTCGAATTGTCTATCCTGAGGGATTGTGTCCGACCTCAAAGTCCATTAGCGTGAAATTTGATCGACCTGATCCTTCCCTTCTTTTTGCTGCTTGCAACAAATCGTTGCTGTTTTCCACACCAGTGGTGAGCAGCAGCGGGCGCACACGGTTCAGCCAGGTTTTCTAGGCATGGCCGCATACACCTAACGCTGTTCGAAACCTTCCTCGCGGAGCAACCGGAGGAGGACGGGGATATCGACGGAGAGGAGGGTGCGACAGGAGCTCTTCGACGCAGTATCTCGAATGACTCCGCTTATGAAGCGTTGACCAGAACGAGCTCGAGAACCCCGCACCGCGCAACGCGGATCGCGGACAACTCTTAACCCGGAGCCACACACGTCTGAGGACATCCGACCGCTGAGGCGCGTCGCGCAGTGTCGCTCCACTTCAGTACGGTAAGTGTCAGTAAGCGTCCCCTTCCCAGCCGATCGACGAGCGAAGCGACTGTCTTGCAGCGCTCACGCGGTCGATCGGCTGCTCATCAACACGATCTCCGGGAGACGACCAGATGAGTCACAGCTCGATGATCATTGTCGAAATCCAGATGAAGGCCGGCGCCGGCGCCACGAGGAAGTAGCCAAGACGCTACGTGGCCGGCGGACCTCGAGGGGCAACCTTCGAACCGCCGGCCGCCTCACTCACTCTGCTCTTGCCTCTTCAATTTTTTGGTTCGCGCTCCGCTGCACTCAATTTTTTCTCGCTCTCCTATGAGGCCGCTTCTTCGGCTTCTCTTGGGCCCAGCGACTCTCAGGAAAGACGCAAGCACTCCCCGCACAGCAAACCCAATCACCGCTTTCACTGACGATTCATCGCGAACGGCGGTAACGGCTACAGTTTGATTCGAATCCGATGCCGAGCGAGCTATGCGCCGACGAGGTAGATGAGGGAGATCTTCAGAAACGGCGAAGTCAGCAACCCCGCGGTCGCGCCGAGAGTCGTTGTCACTTCCGCTTGAATGCGCGCGACAAGATGCACCGGTGGCTCGCCGCTCGTCGCCTTGAGGACGACCTCTTGAAACACCTTTGCGGCTGCAAAAAGCACCAGCGAATTTCCGCCGACATTGGCGACCAACCGCATTCCCTTGGGAAGCACGTCGCCGCGGAGTGCAAACACAACGGCCCCGACACCCGCCATGAGCATACTTCCCGCAAGCAGCGCGAAACTCGCACTCGAGAGGCGTGAGATCGGCGGCACATACCACGCCGAATCAGGCCCCATGCCGATGAGACAGAAACCAAGCGC
>JADYYL010000169.1 GCA_020853655.1 Deltaproteobacteria bacterium | reverse complement strand
GCAGTATGTTCGGCGAGTCGCAATGCGCAGATGGCGATCTCGCGACCGCGCTGCAACTGTTCGTGCATAGATACCCCCGTGGGATGTGAGGACCGAGCGACGTGGCGGAAAAAACCGAAGTAGCTGTTTCGGCCACGTGGGAATCACGTGGCCGTCGTCAATAGAATTACTCACGGAGGATTGTGAAAGGGCTTGCGGAGTGTATCAGTACACCCACATACCGCGAAAGAGAGCGGGGGACGGACGGGAATCCCACGGAAACTGAATTACCTGTGCTCGATCTCCCGCGCCGAGGCACTTCGCTCGTTGCCTAGCTCGAGCGGTCTTCGGTCCTGGAAAGAGGTGATTCCTCCGCAGCTCGATTGAATCGCAGATGGATACTATGAATCGACATGTCGAGAGTTCGGAGGTTGTGTGGCCGGCATTTCTCCGCCGAGAGGAAGACGGGGCGCTGCTCGCCTTGAAGGTTGTTCCAGGCGCAAGCCGAGATGAGATCGTTGGAATACACGGAGACCGGCTACGGATTCGTGTCAGCGCACCACCCGAAGATGGGGCGGCAAACCGTTCTGTCCTGAAGCTCCTGAAGAAGCAACTACATGCGGAGGATGTTCAACTCGTTGCTGGAACGGCGTCTCCGCTCAAGACGGTGCGGGTGTGGTGCAGCGCAGAGCGTCTCATAGAATTGTGCCGCACCGTCGAGTAAATGAACGAAGCGAGCGGAATGGGATAACCTTGAGAAAAACGGGGGAGAGTCGCATAGCTGATGCGACTCTTCCCACAATCACACACCTCACCGTGAACACGTCTGGTGAGCTACATTTCGCGAACCATGGCGAGCGGCGGGATTGTCAGAGTTGCTATCCCATCCGGATGGTCTCTGAGAGCGGTGAGCTGATCGATCGCTCTATCGAGGAGCTCCCTCGTCATTTGATGGATCCGACGCATCGGCGAGCTCTCCTGCCACTCTTCGGGGAAATCGACGAACGCGCGCGCCTCCAGCAGTCTGACTCGGGTCCGATCGCTCTGTTGGGCGGAGACCCGGAGATCGAAGGCTGAGAGGTCTGACCGAACGGTATCGAGGGACGCCTTCGCACGAGCGATGCTGACCTCGAGATACTCCGCTTCGACCGGACTGAGCCCACGACGTTGCGTCAGCACTTGCTGGAGTCGACTGAGCGCCGAGATGACGACTTTCAGGTGCTTGGTGTTCGTGGTCTTCCATTCACGGTAGCTCTTCTCGATGGGCTCATCGACCAGGTGCGGAACGAAGTTCATCGACAGTTCCGAACCTGCGTAGATGAAGGCCTCCCGTAGGCGGATCGGAGAGGTCAGCGCGTTCTGCGCGATCTGGATGGTGTTGTCACCCACGCAGGCGAACCCCAGCTCGGGAAACGGTATCTGACTCGAATCGACCTCCACAATCGAGGCCTCCGACAGCCGCTCTGCGGCGGCAGTCCCTCCGGATCTCGAGAGAGCGAGAGTCGCATCGTTCACGGCGACGATAAGCGTGCGTATGTCCATGATTCCCTCCTCCGAAGACAAAGAGCGTCCGGCGATCAACATTTACAAATCCTTCTCCATTCCGGCCGCGTGTGAGGCACGCAGTCTGTTGGTGTTGCGACTACCAAATCGTAGATGGAGAGGGATCAGGAGAGACAGGAACTGAAAGATAGCAGAAGTTGCGTGATTTGAAACGGAACCCTGTTCATCGGAGAAGAAACGCGAGAAGGTCCGCGAATTCGCTCAACACTCTCCGCGGCTACGGATGGAGATTCCCACCCCGGTGCTGTGGCAGGAGCTCGAATAGGTCTTCCCGTCGCAGCCACAGACCGGGGCATACTCCATCGTGCACATCTCACTCTTCTGGATGCACGAGCCCTTTCCGGATCCGCAGCCACCCTCGGGGAATCGGCAGAAAGAGCCCACATCGCACTCCTTGTTGTCTGTGCAATTCAGCGCGATATCAGCTGCGGTGCACTCCCCACCGTGTCGAATGTTCAGGCCGAGGGACGCAGCAACGCAATCGTTGGAATAGGTGATTCCGTCGCAACCGCAGACCCGATGGAGAATCTTCGGGCACATTCTGGGAATCTCCTTGCACACTCCCGAGCCTTCGCACGGACTCACCGTCCCAGCGCAGTATTGACCCTCAGGGCAGCTCTTCTCTCCGACTGCACACGCAAGGGCGTTCAACGGACGATAGGAGCACAACACGCCTACGACGTAGAGAAGCAATCGGCTACGCGTCATCACTGTCATCCTCAAAAACGGTTCTCGTTGCGCGCACACGGTGGATCTGAGGCCGGTTGACTACAGACCGTTGCCACTCTACACGTCTCGAATCGATGGATCGACGATATTCGAACCGTGTTGCGTTCAGGATTGAGGGATGAGTATGTCCGACCGATGGGATCATCTGACAGGCGAGTGCACCTTTCGGCCTATCGGCACCGTTCGATCTGAGATGGTACGAAAGTTCGATGCCCCCCATCAACCGGATCACTTGTCTGGAGAGACTTCGCGCGTCGTGCTTCATCCCTCCATGGAGTTCGATAAGGCGCTCTGCGACCTAGTGGGATTCGACTACATCTGGCTCGTGTCGTGGTTTCACCGCAACAACACGTGGAAACCGAAAGTGCGGCCCCCGCGTGGAGACGAAGCAAAGCGCGGAGTGTTCGCGACGCGCTCACCGCACCGCCCGAATCCCATTGGACTAACGGCGGTTCGGCTCCTTTCGATATCCGGTCTCGAGTTAACCATCGGGCCATGTGACCTGGTCGACGGCACACCCATCCTCGATATCAAACCATACGTTCCGGCGGTCGATGCTTTTCCCGATTCCTCGATTGGATGGCTGCAAGAGATCGAGCAAGAGCAAGCCGTGCCGCCACGGTTCTCGATCGAGTATTCGGATGCGTGTCGAGAGCAGGTCGAATGGTTGAGGAGCGAAGGGATGACTTTTCTCGAGCGCGCGGAAGAGATCCTCAAGCGGGATCCCTCGCCACACCGGACCAGACGTATCCGGCCTTACGGTCCGACGCTGCGTCGAATGGGCTGCGGGGAGTGGCGCGTCTTCTTCGAGGTCGATGGCCTCGTCGTCAGGCTCGTCCACGTCCAACCAGGCTACCCGAAAAGCTATTTAACAGACCCCGGGGAGAAGACCGTCCCTAACCGAGAGGTTCAGCTCCGCTACTTTGAGAGGTGGGAGCTTCTCCCTGAAATGCGTCGATCATTCTTGAGCCGCTAGGAAGCCTCCTGGAGTTCAAGAAATCACCGCGGACGGACGCAGCGGTCGTGGACCACCGCCTCCCGTCCGCGGCCGAGACCACTATTGGCGCATCTCGGAGCGCGTGCCCTTGCGACCTCGCGGCTTCACTTCCTCCTCCTCTT
>JADYYL010000168.1 GCA_020853655.1 Deltaproteobacteria bacterium | reverse complement strand
TAACGGTGGCGTGAACACGAGTGCGAGTGGAAGCGCCGCTACGATACCGAAGAACGGAATATATCGCCGAGAGACCAGCGCAATAAAAGCAAAGAACAGCAAGACGCCCCAGTCGAACCAACTCATCGACTGCCTGTTCAGATTGCTGCTCGTTTTTCCCCAGGCGCCCGCGACGATGCAGGTCAACAGGATAAGGTAAAAAGGGGCGAAGAATCCTATCCGAATATCGGGGCTGAGCCACTCAATGTTGAGGTTTTGAAATTTCTCATCTGTCAGCAATCCAAAGATGGTTTGGTGGAGAGTGATTCCGCTGGGATTGAGGAGTGTCGCCAAGACGCAGAGCGGGATCTGCAGTGTGAGCCAACCGAGGAGCGCGCCTTTCCGATCTTCGAAATATCGGGCGAAGAGAACGGTGCTCCAAGCAATACCGAGCAACACCCAACCGAGCGCGAATCCGGGGTGAAGGTTGGCCCACAGTGCGAAGAGTGCTGGAAGGAGCGCGGTGAGCATCATTCCGGGGCGTCGGGCGTCGGGGAAGGTCAGCGGTCGAACCAACGCCCAGACGGAGAAGAAAAGGAAGAACGACAAGAGAACCGGACGAGTGATCCATTGCGCGAAGATGCACAGCGAGATGAGGATCGATGCGACAAGCGCGCCTCCGGGTCCGACGCCTTTCGCTCTCCGCACGGCGTCATAGAGCAAGGAAAGTATGACGAGCGCACCAAAGAGGGTCGTTACGTAGAGCAGTCCTTCTCCGCCGGCAGCAAGGATCCGGGCGAAGAGGACATCGGCGAGCCACTGCGTGTTGACCCAAGCACCGGCGCTCGGATGGAGAAACGGATCGATCGATGGAACCTCAGCGCTCAACATGATCAGCTCTCCATTTCGGAGATGCCACCCGAGCCCCGGGTCGCCAAGGAAGGAGAATGGTCGGAGCATTCCGCTCACGAGTATCGCGAGCAGAAAGAGATCGAACACGGAGAGTCGCTTCATCATCTCTGCGAAGATCCAATTTCTTCGGGTAGGTGCCGTCGCCAACGGAGCATCATTTCAAGCAGGGTTGTGAGAACGTCGTCTTTCGGACGACTTTCTCAGATCGCGCGACCTTGATGTCGCGCAGAATCACATCCCGCGCCATTCACGCTCGATTGTTTCGGTGCCTGGCCGAGTCCTCACGGTTTTTCACAACCCTGCTCGATACGACCTTACTGTGAGCGCGACGTTTCCACATGGGGGATTGTTTACATGCTTCCGGTTAGGACAGTGCCTGCGCGCTCGTAGTTCGCGATGATCACACCTTTTGAGGTCACTGTGCTTTCCGTCGCCCTGAAAGCCGCTGGAATTGTACCCTCGGCAAACAACCGTTTCCCGCCGCCCAACGTGATCGGATATATCTTCAGCCAGAATGCATCGACTAGATCATGATTGAGTAGTGTCTGGACGAGATTCCCGCTCCCGTAAACGTGTAAGTCCGGCCCTTCCTGTTTCTTAAGTTTGGCAATTGTCTCTGCAACGTTTCCGCTTAAAAACACAGTTGGCTGCCACTCATGGGAAGTGATCGAGTTCGAGGCGACGTATTTGGTCGTGGCGTTTACCGCCGGCCAGATGTCGTTATGTTGCGGCCAGTATGGCGCCCAGATGTCAAAGGTTTTGCGACCGATCAACAGTTCGAAAGGCATGTCCATCTGCTTTCGAATGGCGGCTGAAAGAATGTGGTCGGAATGGGGGACGATCCACCCGCCGTATGCGAACGCGCCGGTCGTATCTTCTTCTGGCCCGCCGGGTGACTGAATCACACCATCGAGTGAGAGAAATTCTAAGACGTTGAGTTTTCTCATGACGAAGTTCCTCTCGGGGGAACGTATCGACCAGGGAGGTTCCCGGATATTTGAGAGAAAAATGGTAGGCGCGGGGAGGATTGAACTCCCGACCCTCTGCACGTCAAGCAGATGCTCTGCCGCTGAGCTACACGCCTATCGGCCGGCAGCCGCTCAAGAAATGAGCGTTCCGGAGGAAAAGGGAGAACCCTCGGTATCAGTAGGGCGGCGTGCGGTCAAATGGCTTTCCCAAATTGCCTTCTGGGGCCTCACAGAAGATCTTCTTCCGACCGCTTGATATTCAACCCCGATTTGAGTAATGTTTCCGCCTCCTTGAAGGGTACTCATTTCGATGGATTATTGAGGCGGTATGCCGAAACAGAAGACAAACCGTTCAGCGGTGAAACGCTTGAAGAAAACCGGTGGAAAAACCATCCGCCGTAATCAAACGAACCGCCGGCATCTGCTTACTTCCAAGAATCGGAAGCGGAAGCGTCACCTTCGAGGAACTGCTGCAGTCGCAGGAGCTGACGTGCGGCAAGTGAAGAGGCTTCTCCCGGGGTCATAAAGCGGAGACACGATCTCCCTCCTGACGGAGAGTCTAATTGTAATGTTGGAGCCCGAAAACCATGCGCGTCAAGCGAGGGGTTAAGTCCCGTAAGCGTCGTACCCGAATATTGCAGCGGAGCGAAGGCTTCCGCGGTCGTGCCCGCAATACACTGAAGATGGCGACGGAGAAAACCGAGCGGGGCATGCAACATGCCTATGCCGGCCGTCGTATTAAGCGCCGAGATTTCCGTTCGTTGTGGATCGTGCGTATTAACGCCGCTGCCCGCGAAAACGGCATGTCTTACTCTGTCTTTATGTCTGCTTTGAAGAAGGCAAACATCTCGATCGACCGGAAGATCCTTGCCGGGCTCGCCTTCGATAATCCCGTGGCCTTCAAAGCGATCGCCGATTCGGTTAAGTCGAAGCAAGCCTAACGATTCTCTTCACGCAGCATCTCTTCACGCAGCGCACTCTGCGCTGCGTATGAAGAGCACGCCGGAAACATGAGCGTGATTTCCACTCAACTCGTCGATGACCTGAAAGGCACGGCTCTCGCGTCGATCGCTGGAGCTACGTCACTCGAGGAGCTTGATGCCAAGCGCGTCGAGCTGCTTGGGAAGAAGGGACGGTTCACCTCGCTCCTGAAAGAGCTTGGATCACTCGAGCCTGAGAGTCGAAAGAGTTTCGGCGCCCTCCTCAACTCAGTGAAATCGGAGATTGAAGGGTCGCTCGATGCGCGCAAATCCGCGCTGGGGTCTGAGTCTATTCAACGTCGGTTAGAGACCGAGTGGATTGACGTGACGCTGCCCGTTCAGGCACCGGTCGTGATCGCCTCTCCGGGTGCGCTTCATCCACTTCTGACCGTTCAACGAGATCTCGAGCAGATTTTCCACGGATTGGGTTTCACCGTCGTCGACGGGCCTGAGATGGAGCGCGAGTACTATAATTTCGAAGCGCTCAATATTCCCAATACGCATCCCGCGCGCGACATGCAGGACACGTTTTGGACAAAGGACGGGAACCTCCTTCGAACCCATACGTCGACGATGCAAGTTCGCTCGCTTGAGCGAATGAAGCCTCCGCTGAAAATCGTCGCCCCCGGACGAGTTTTTCGATACGAGCGCGTTGATGCGACCCATGGACACACCTTCTATCAGATGGAAGGGATGATGGTGGACCGCCACGTGTCCGTTGGTCACCTCATCTACTTCATGAAGACGCTACTCCGAGAGATCTTCGGCTCGGAGCAAAAGATTCGACTTCGGCCCGGTTACTTTCCATTCGTCGAGCCAGGATTCGAACTCGATATCTGGTTTCAGGGACGATGGCTTGAACTGCTGCCGTGCGGACTTGTTCATCCCAAAGTCCTCGAATTCGGCGGGATCGATCCTGCCGAATGGCAAGGATTCGCCTTTGGTCTCGGCCTCAGCCGACTCGTGATGTCGCGATACCAAATCCATGACATTCGGCACATGGACGGCGGCGACCTGCGATTCCTCCGTCAGTTTAGCTAGGACGAGCCATGAAGCTTTCACGCGAATGGTTGAACGATTACGTCGATTGCCTCGACCTCTCACCGCAGGCCTTCAACGATCTCATCACGACGAAGGTTGCGGAAGTCGATGCGGTTCACTCGCTCGGTGCCCCTCTGCGCACTGGAGTCATTTGCCATGTCGTTTCGGTTTCGGATCATCCGGAGCGAAAAACTCTCAAAGTCGCGACCATTGATATCGGCGGAGCGCCGGTCCAGGTCGTCTGCGGAGCACCGAACTGCCGCGCGGGAATGAATACCGTTTATCTTCCTCCCGGCTCAACGGCGATCTCCGCCGATGGAGTCATTGCGGTCGAGAAACGAGCGATCGGCGGAGTAGAGAGCGCCGGTATGCTCGCCTCGGAATATGAACTAGAGCTCTCGGGCGATCATAGCGGCATCATCGAGATCGCAGCAGCCGTGAAGCCCGGCACTGCGGCGACGGCTCACTTCGGCGACGGCGACGTCGTGCTCGAGATTGATAACAAATCGCTCACGCATCGCCCCGACCTCTGGAGTCATCTCGGATTTGCTCGGGAGCTCGCTGCTTTGCTCCAGCGTCCGATGAAATTGCTCCCTGATATGTGGGCAGATTCAGCCAACGAAGGGCGCACTGCTCTTGCCGAACTCAAGCAAGGCAAAGCAAATATCGACATTCAGGTCGATGCGGATACAAAATGCCGACGCTTTCTTGGTGTTGAGATTGCCAACCTTACTCCTTCGCCATCTCCCCTTTGGATTCGGCGCAGACTTTTCGCGGTCGGAGCAGGGGTGCGAAATCTGCTGGTCGACCTGAGCAACTACGTCATGCACGACGTTGGGCAACCGACGCACACGTATGACGCGGACAAGCTAACCGGGAAGACGCTCCAC
>JADYYL010000167.1 GCA_020853655.1 Deltaproteobacteria bacterium | reverse complement strand
CTTCTCTCAACTCGAGAGTCGGAGCACCGACGACGGGACAAACTATGTCGGACATTTAATCTATAGTTGGGAGACGAAGGGAAGCCAGTACTCGTCGGCCAGACGCTCATTCTTTGGGAACGTGGGCGGCACCCGCTCGGAGATTCAAGAGTATCTCGACGCGCACCCGGTTGGTTCGAAGATCGCGTGCTTTCTCGATCCGGCAACGCCTACGGACGCGGTATTGGAGCGCGGGTTTCGCCTCAAGATGGCGATTGGTCTGATTCCGCTTTTCGCGTTCTTTATCGGATATCGGATGTTCGTCTGGGGCATTCGACGGCCGCAGTCTCCGTTTGCTTCGCGCTCGACCGTGACCGCCATCGGGCCGAATGGCACATCGATGAGCATCGGGGTCTCAGGACCTCTCGAACTCAAGCCGGAGATATCGAGATCCACTTCATTCGTCGGGACGCTCTTTTTCGCTCTCGTGTGGAACGGCATTGTCAGCATTTTCCTCTACAATATTTACAAGGACTGGGGTTCCAGCGGAATTCATTGGGGCATCGCCCTTTTTATGTTTCCGTTTGTCGTCATCGGCGTGTTGCTTATCGTCGCCGTTCCCTTTGCGTTCCTCGGGATGTTCAGCCCGAAGCTCAATTTGCGGGTGAATAGCGGAGTCGTCCGCATTGGCGATCGAATGCAGCTCTCTTGGAACGTTGACGGAAAGGCCGAGCGGGTCAGCAAGCTTACGTTCGAACTGATTGGTCAGGAAGAAGCGACCTACCGACGAGGAACCGACTCTGTGACGGACAAGAACGTCTTCTTCACGGCGCAGCAATCGACGACCAACGTCTCAGGCTCTCTGGCGCGTGGAGAGATCAGCTTCGAGATTCCCGCCACGACGGTTCCGTCGTTTCAGTCCCCATCAGGAAACAATAAGATCGCTTGGAGTGTAAAGGTGACCGGGGAAGTCATTCGCTTTCCGAACTTCACGGATGTGTATCCGATACCAGTGTTTCCGCTGACTAAAGAAGGATTGTCGAAGCATGTCCAAAGTTCGAGTTAATGTTCGAGGCAGCCAGTCTGCGTTCCGGCCGTTTGAGCGCATCAGCGGCAGCGTCTCGTGGACGCTTGATGCCGCGCCGAAACGGGTGACGATCAACCTGCTCTGGCACACATCTGGTCGAGGTACTGCCGATGTGGAGGTGGTCGCCTCTGAAGTGGTGAGCGCTCCGAGCGCCTCAGGGTCTCGTGATTTTACGTTCGAGCTTCCCGAAGCGCCTTACAGCTTCTCCGGGAGTCTGATCACGCTTTCGTGGGCGATCGAGGCTATCGCGGAACCGAGCGGAGACGCCGATCAATTTGAATTCGTCCTCGCGCCCAATGGCCAGGAGGTTCGCTTTGCCGGGAGCGAAGATGACGACATGGACGACGAAGATCTCGAAGACAGTGCAGAGTCCGAAGTTGAGGACGATCTCGAAGACGACCCGTTCGAAGTCGATCGCGATCGCTTTAAAAAGTGAGGCCCTCAGAGAATCCCTTTGCCACGCACCGGCTTGAGTCTCTCGAACTCTCGTTAGATGGCACGAGCCTCGATGAGCTCTGTGCGCGCGTCGAAGTGCCCGGAAGTAGATATTGCATCCTCGGTGCTCACGGATCCGGGAAAACGCTGCTCCTCGATTCACTCCGAGCATCGCTGATCCGAAAAGGGGCGCATTGCCGATCGTTCTCGCTCGAACATGGAGAGCAGCTCGAGAGCATTCTCCACCGGGCGCAAGGCGCGCAGCTCCTGAGCGAAGCTTTCGTTTTCATTGACGGCGCAGACTCGATTTCTCGGCCGCGCTGGCTCGCGCTCCGTGCGAAGCTCCGTCGCGCCAAATCCGTCATTGTCACTTCGCACAGTCGCGCGATCTATCCTGTGCTCTGCCGGATGCAGATGACACCAGAACTTTTTCACTCGCTTGTCGGCAAGTTGGTCGATCCCCAAACGATCGGCGTAGACCTCTCCGAACTCCTTCGCGAGCACAATGGCAACGCGCGCAATGCGTTCCTTTCGCTCTACGATCTTTCCGCGCATCGTGTGAGAATCGACAATCGGCCTTTGCGATCGCAGATTAGTGGGTGATCCAGATCATCTCGAGCGGGTCGCGCCGCGGAGTCATTCCTAAGCCACTGAGAAAACTTATCGTTCCGCGCCGCTCTTCCATGGGCTATTGGAGGGCGCTCTGCGCGCAAAATCGTGTTGAAATTGGAAAATCGTTTCGTTACCATGAAGAAGGTTGCGTTTCTTCCGGTCGACTTTCTTGTGATTCTGCGGCTGCACAATCCTTTTCCAGAGAACAGTTCGGTTCCGAAAGACACGTCGGCGTCTCCACGCTTCGAAACGATTCATGGACGGCGCCGGTGGGAATAGAGGAGTGCGTTGTTTCCTGACGATTGGGAGTTCTGCTTGTGAATATCTACGTTGGCAATTTGTCGTACGAAGTTACTGATTCAGCATTGGGCGAGAAGTTTAGTGAGTTTGGCGCGATTAAATCAGCGAAAGTTGTGACTGATCCGCAGACTGGCCGCTCGCGCGGGTTTGGATTTGTCGAGATGGAATCCAGAGACGCGGCACTCAACGCGATCGATGAACTGAACGGGAAGGACTTCATGGGCCGATCGCTGGTCGTCAACGAAGCTCGGCCGAAGCCCGCAGGGGGCGGAGGGAATCGACCACCCCGTCGGGATCGCTACTAGAGCATTTCGTTTTTCCGTGTAGTGGAGAACGAATGCTCTCGCAGACGCGTGAGGGAGTTGTCTTCGGACGACTTCCTTACGCGTCGCAATCGTCGAGTTCTGTGAAGCCATCTGTCCTTAGCATCTCCTCCTCAGCATCTCTTCCTCGGCCTCCCCTCAGTGCGCCAACTTCTCGATTGAGGCGCCTCAACCTGTTTGCTCAATCCGTCAATATGTTGCAAGACGACGAGTGCGTCGGTCATCTTGCCCTCGAAAGGTGAGCCCATCCACTGCTGTCGTGGCGATTTTGCGTCCGCGACGGTCTCCCGCAGAGATGCCCCAAGAAGGTCCAGTTTTAGCAACCCTGCAAACAACAGCGTCTCAAGGATCTCCGATGGCGGAACGTTCTGAAGTCCTCGCACACATTGCAGTCGAGGCAGGAAATCTTGCCCGTCAGATGCGCGCAACCGCGACGATTGTCGTCGAGAAGGGAAACCTCAATTTTGCGACGAGTGCGGATATCGCATCCGAGGAACTCATTCGGAATCGTCTCGCCGTGGCGTTTCCCGACATTCCGTTCGTTGGAGAAGAGAGCATCAAAGACGGAGCAGTCCCATCGACCGCATTCGTTGTGGATCCGATCGATGGAACAACGAACTTTGCTCAGGGCGGCGACGACTGGGGGGTCAGCATCGGGCTTCTCGAGAACGGCGAACCGACAGCCGGAGTGATCTACATTCCGAGTCGGGAGCAACTGCTGCGGTGCGGCGAGGGGAGAACACTCCTGAACGATCAACGTGTTGATCTGAGCAACATAGCTCATGCTGCCCAGCCACGTTTGGCTTTGTGCGGCCAGGAAGCACTTACCAAGCGAGCCGATCGTGGAGAGCAGAGGTGGTTGCTCGAACTTCTCGCCGACTACTCATATGTCCTCGCAAGTGCATCTGCTGTCGTTGACATCATGACCGTCGCGCAAGCGAGGACCGCGGGGATGGTCGCGCTCACCTCTTTTTCATGGGACGTTCTCGCCGGCGCGGCTGCCATCACACAGGCCGGCGGCTTTGTTCGAACGCTGAAGGGTGAACCGGTCGATTGGTCGGTCGCGACAACCGGAGCGCTCGTTATGGGATCTGCAGCATTCGTCCTCGACATCGCCAATCGCGCCGAAGATTTTACGCAGCGGTAACCCGAGACCCTTTCTCTTCCCTGTGGTGTGCTTCGAGTTGGGAGTTTGACGCTACCCCGTGCTATTCTGTCGGCAGAGCACGTTCACTTCGCAGAAGTTGTCTATGCCCTCCCCACTCAGAGTCCTCCTTTTACTGGTCGTGCCCTTTTCGCTCGTGATCTATGGCGGACTCCTCACGTATCGGGGCGGGCTCTATCTCCCCACACTGACTGGCTATCTTTTCCTCGATGGGGTCTCCGCCCGCCTTTTCGGGGCTTCCGTGGCTTCGTTTGGCGTCTACGTCTACTTTGCCTCGCTTGAGCACTTCAGCGGGGAACACGCGCCTGGGGGCGAGCCACGCATGTTTCTCGGTATCTCCGTCATTTTCCTCATAGTCGCCGTGCTCACTGCATGGAGAATATTCTGAGGAACCCGCCCTCCGCTGTTTCGAGCCCGGAGACCGGGTGCCACCTGACGGATAAGTTACAAGAAACACATGGGTTTCCATGTCCTTCCGGACGTAACCTTCTTCCGCCTTTCTGTCATAACCAGATGTATCCCCGCGCCCCGTGCGCCAGAAGGTAAGGAGAAACCGTGAGCAATCTAGCTCAGACAGTTCAGCAAGATTCTCTCAGTGAGAGGCAGCGGCAAGTTCGTTCGAATCTCGCGCGCGTGGACGTCAACAGTTCGCGGGAGGATAAGCTTGAGGTGCAGCGAGATTTGAATCGGTATCTGCAGGCGACGAAGCAATCAGAGCGACTCGAGCTTACAGGAGAGTTCGATGACAAGACCCTCAAGCTGATCGCCCGGATTGAGAAAGAGAATGGCGTCGATAGGCGCGGCAACATTGTCGCTGCGGGATCGGCAGGCGATATCATGATTCGCGAAGAAGAGCGGGGAGAGAAGCCCGTCTTCGGGATTCGAGTGGCGCGTGTCATCGACGCAGCGCTCGGGCGAGCGTTTACGGATGAGGATCGCCGAGCCTTCGAGACTGGAGTCGGACGGCCCTCGACGTCGGTCACGGCATCGTATCGCAATTTCAACTTTCCACCTGTCGACGTCACCGGCACCGCGGTGCAGCCGAAGCCAGTCTCCTTTACGTTTCTTTCGGAGGAACTCCAGAGTTGGCTCCGCGAATCGTCCGAGCGTCACAAAGTCGATCCAAATCTTGTCGCTTCGATCATGCACGTGGAGTCTCGTGGTAATCCAACCGCACTGTCTCCACGAGGAGCATATGGCCGAATGCAACTGATGCCAGCCACCGCTGCGGCACTCAACGTCGACCGCTACGACGAGCGGCAGAACATCGAGGGTGGCGTTAAACTGCTTGCGGAGCTGGAGCGCAAGTTCAATGGGAATCGCGTGTTGATGGCTGCAGCGTACAACGCCGGGGAGCCTGCCGTGCGCCGACACAACGGCGTTCCGCCGTTCGCAGAAACACAAGCCTACGTCAAAGACGTCGCGCGCACCTATGTGCAGGCGACCAGCGGGACTGCGGGTCAGACGACGACGAATGAGGAATAAGGGCCGCGAACGGCCCGAACCGAATGGCTACGGTGCCGGCGCTCGGAACGCTCTGATTAAGTATGAGAGGTTCTCTCGTCCCGGCAGCGAATGATTCGGTTCTCTGTCACCACCATATCAACCGCGAAATCGTGCGCCTCGACTGGCAGTCGCGCGACGATCTGATCTTCAAACGCTAGGCCAACACACAAGGCTCGACGCGAGAGTGAGGGGAGAATACGGTCGAAATGCCCCTTCCCGTGTCCGAGGCGATGACCGTTGAGATCGAATGCGAGCGCCGGAATGAACGCGACGTCAACGAGCTCATCGAAGAGTTGACGCGTCGGATCGGATCGCACGGCCCGAGTCGGCTCGAGAATGCCGAACGATCCAGATTCAAGTTCCGCTTCCGCCTTGACCTCCGCGATCCGCATCGTATCTCCGATCATATACGGGACACCAAGTCGCTTTGCGCGCACCAGTGGATGGCCGAAGAGCGTGTGAGTGGCGACCTCGGAGCCCTTCCCCATGTATGTGAAAATGACGTTGGCGGATTGAACTTGTTCCATCCGCAGGGCGCGAGCGAGGATCTCGGCGCTCTTTTGTGCTCGATCGGGCACCTTCTTCCGGATTTCTTTGGCGATCCGCCGAAGTTCGTCTTTTTCTGTCATTGCAAGAAAAGGTATCCGAACCAGTGACTTAGGCTCAAAAGTGCCGCAGGTAGAGCCGCTCGGGACCGTAAAGCTCTCGGTCCAAAAGGTCGACACCTAGTGCAGCATCACGTGCATCGAGTGTGGAGCGCGTGTGCAGCGTTTGTCAAGAAAGGGTCAACTCTCATGCCGCGCATACTCGTTGTTGATGACGATGTCGATCAACTGCGTTCAACCTGTCACGGTCTGAAGAGCGAGCTCTCGGACTGGGAGATCGTTGGCGCAACGACCGGAGTGGAGGCGGTGCATATCGCCGAAGTCTCGCCGGTCGATGTGTTGCTGACGGATCTCGAACTAACCGATCCCGACGAAGGCGAGACACTGCTCAGCAACATCGTCGACTCGTATCCTTCCACCAGTCGGATCGTGATCTCGGGGAACCCACATCGTGCGCTCATGATGCGTTCGATGGGGAAGGTGCACCAGGTGCTTGAACGCCCATGTCCGATCGACGAGGCGGCGACAACGGTGCTTCGTGTTTATGCGCTGCGCAAGCATCTCAACTCGCCGGATGTCCTCCGCGTCGTCAATAAGATCGATAAGCTTCCAACACTGCCGGATCGCTTTGCGCGGCTTTCGCAGATCTTAGGCCAGGATGACTACAACCAGCAGGACATCATTCGTCTGATCAACGAGGACGTCGCGACGTCAGCGCAACTCCTCCGAATCGCGAACAGTTCGTTCTACGCCCGCCGCTATCCGATCAAGGCCGTTGAGCAGGCGCTCAACTTGTTGGGCACGATGACGGTGAAAATGGTCGTGCTCTCGTCGGACCTTTTCGCTCGTTGCAGTAAGTCGACGATCCGTGAATTCGGTCTCGAGGAGTTGTGGCGCCACTCCCTGCAAGTCGGGCGGTATGCGCAGCTGATGGCGCGAAAAGCGATGCTCCCGCCCGAGGTTTCGGAAGAGGCATTCTCGGCGGGGCTGCTCCATGACATCGGGAAACTCGTCTTTGTTCAATCACTTCCGAATGAGTATCGCGAGGCGCTCAAACTCCGAAAAGAGGAGGGAATCTCGCTCCATGAAGCGGAAGATGAACTCTTTAACGCGACTCACGCCGATGTCGGCGGATATGTGCTCGGAATGTGGGGCATGCCCGATTCGATCGTCGAAGCGTGTGTGTACCACCACCACCCGATGGCGTGTGTTTGCAGAGACATCTCTGTGCTCGGATTGATCTGCGCGGCAAACGCAGTCGATCACGCGAAGTCCGGTTCGGAGGATTCAACGCTCAGCACGGCCGAATACGAGGAGTACCTTCACGACTCGGGTTCGGACGAGATCCTCGCCGCATGGCGCGATATTGCCGACTCAAACGACGAGCAGTAAGGAACGTTCTTTGCGATGACTGCGCGCACCCGTGCTGGAGATGCGCAGCGCGCAAACCCCCTGCCGTTCGACGGCCGGTTTCCTGCCGATAACCCATTTCCTCTTCGTTCTCCGACGCTGGATCTGCGCACCGGCGACGATACCTCGTCTTAAGGGCTTAGCTGGTTCATCCACAGCGGTTTTTGCGATTCCTCCCGTTTCTCGACCTATCGTGTCATAACGGAACTGGTGTCCGTTTCGTCAGAGAGCGCTCTGCGAAGCACGCTTCAGAATCATACGAATCGAGTGTCGCCAATGACGGTTGCGTCCGAAGCACCACAATCCCAATTTCCCTCCACCGGCCCTGTCTCTCCGGTGCGTATTCCGCCACGGCCCTTTCTCAAATGGGCGGGTGGCAAGACGGGACTGCTTGAAGAGTTGCAGAAGCGAACTCCACAAAGTTACGGAACGTATTTTGAGCCATTCCTCGGTGGTGGCGCATTCTTCTTTTCGCTGCTTCCCACGAACGCGGTGTTGAGCGACATCGGCGGCGAGCTGGTGAACTGCTTCCTCACGGTGCGCAATAACGTTGAAGAGCTCATCACCGAACTTCAGACCCATAAGCATACGAAGAAACATTTCTATAATCTTCGACAGCTGGATCGGCGCGCGGATTATTGGCTTCGGACGCCTGTTGAGAAAGCGAGCCGATTCATCTTCCTGAATAAAACCTGCTTTAACGGCCTGTATCGTGTGAACTCGCGCGGAGAGTTCAACGTGCCATTCGGAAGCTATAAAAATCCGAAAATCTTCGACGCTGATAACTTGCGCGCCTGCAGCCGTGCGTTGAATCGTGCGCAGATCTCCAAGCGTTCCTTCGAAGCAGTGCTCGACAACGCGACCTCGGGAGACTTCGTGTATTTCGATCCTCCGTATGTTCCGCTGAACGAAACCTCGAACTTCACTTCATACGCGGAAGACGGGTTCTCGCTTGAGAGGCAGGCAAAGCTTGCAGACGTCTGCGCGGAACTCGACCGAAAGGGAGTGAAGTTCATGCTCTCGAACTCGCACACCGAGTTCGTCCTCGAGGCGTATCGGAAGTTCCGCGTCGACACGGTTTACGCCTCGCGTGCCATCAACTCCGTCGCTGCCAATCGGGGCAAGGTCGCCGAAGTCGTCGTCACGAATTATTGATGACGCCGATCTCGAAGTTCCAGTGCGGCGCCAGGGGCGCCACTATCGTCTAAACGACCTGCTGCGAGAGGTCGACACCTCACGAATCCACTCGTTAATTATCTCCTGCGTTTTTCGGCCTCTATCCGGCCCAATATCGAAATCCGCTCTCGTTTTTCGACTCCCTGCATCCAAACCCTACGCGGAGACAGGGCATTTGGCGCTTTGTCGCTCTCAGTCCGCGCAATGCACCGATCAGGAACGATCGCCATGTTGTCCGATACGAACAAGAATACCCCGGTCCTCTTGCTACCTGCTGCAACGACCTCTGTCCCCGACAAAGCCGCCGAGTCGTCGGTCAATGAAGGAGAGGCGCGCAACGACGACGTCGTGTTCCTCCTCAAGGAGCTGCTCGAATCTCAAGAGCGCGGGAGTGACACGCAATCCAAACTTTTCCACGAACTACGCAAGGCCGCCGAGTCCTTTGCTCCTCGAAGCGAAGAAACAGTCGCGTCACTGCGGCGAGAGATCGAACTCGTCGGCGGAGCGATGGAAGAACGGGTCAACGCACTCCGTGACGACATGCGTCAGACGTTCTCACTCCTCTCCCCGAGTATTGATCGGGTTCTCGAACAGGGTGGCAATAACTCTGTCTCCCGAGTCAGCGAGCGGATCGATCGAGTCGCTTCTGAATTCCGCGAGCAGATCGAGATTCTACGAAAGGACTTCGAACGGATCGGCGAGCAGATCACCGGATGGAAGTCAGAGACCGACGCGCGTAATGCATGGGGAGAAGATGCTCAGCGCACGATCGAAGCGCTGCGCACGGAACTCTCGATCGTTCGCGAAAACACCGTTTCTCAGTCTGAGTTTCAGAAGGAACTCGAGAAGGATCTCCAATCGCTTCTCGTCTCTTCTCAGGATGTCGTTGATACCGTCACGACCGCGCGGGCAGAGGACGCGGAGGATGCATCGGATATGGCGCGCTTCAATCGAAAGCGAGCGGCTCATGAGAGCGCCTTCTTTGGTGCGGTGATCCTGTTGCTTCTGCTGAACGCCGCGATGTCGCTCTATATCTTGGGTGCTCGTTAATACTATTCCTTGTCCGATCGCTTCGGCCCCAAGGAGAACGCCGTGACGAGGTGCTTCTCCGCCTTCTCGCTTCCGCGTTGCGGCGAGAGATCCCAGACCCACGGACGATAGTGTTTCATCACGCGACCGCCGAGTGACTCCGTCGGAGAGTTCATTGCGATCGATGCGCCGAGGAGCGCGTCCATCTCTTCGAGCGAACTCAGCGTTCCGCTTTTCCACCGCCCTTTCATCGGCTGATCGGCTGGCTCCGCCTCGGTAGTTTCGCTTTCCCATGTCAGGTCACTTGCTCCGGGGAATGCGTAACGAAGATCGGTGACAACAAGGATCTCCCGCGCAGGGAGCGCGGCGAGATCGCGAAGATGCGCTTCGATGATTCGTTTTCCGCTGACGGTGTAGGACTCCAGCCATTCCGTCTCTCGCTCCTTGACCAACGATCTTCCAAACGATCGATGCAGCTCACGCTCGATGAGCGCCTGCCATCCGAGCGGAAGTTGACTCAAGATGTTGAGCGAAAGAACTGCGTCGGCGTTGAGATTGAGCGCATTCGGCATTCCCTTCTCGCCAAAACGCCTGATGGTAGAGAGTGCCTCTTTCCACGGATTGGACGCGCCGCGGTTCTGCTCAAGAGCGGTCCGGAGCTCGGCTGACCACGGCCCGAGCACGCCTGTGATGTCGGTGACCACCGTTGTTAAGTGTCCCGTGCCGGGGAGACGCTGGCCGTATGCGGACCAAGCTGGCAGGCAGTTGGGGTCGGCATCCACGAGAGTGATTTCATCAAATCGATGGGCGAGCGCGTCCGTGTCGAGATCGTAGAGTCGTCCTGCGCCAAGCACCGCAATACTTCGAACTG
>JADYYL010000166.1 GCA_020853655.1 Deltaproteobacteria bacterium | reverse complement strand
GTTCAGGACAACATGATGTTGCTCCTCACTTCGATCGTAACGATCCTCGCCTTCCGGTTCTTCAGCCGACTATCGGTCCCAAAGGAATCGTATCTCTCGGCCGTCGTTGCTGGCACACTCCTCGGCCTTGCGGTGATGACGAAAAGTATCGCTGCGTATTACCCCTTCGCCGTGGTGGGAGTGTATGGGCTTCTGAGCTGGCAGCTCCCTGCCGCATTCCGGCTTCGCTGGAAGTGGATCGCTGTCGTGCTTGCTTTGAGTATCGTAATCCCCGCGAGCTTCTACGTGCCCCACTTTCTCGCCGAACGGGAGGCATACCAGGGCGCGATCCAGCACGAGGTCGTCGGGAGATTTGAGAAGGGGTACCACAATCGCCTTCGCCCTGATTATTACTTCCGAATACTCCAATCCGGAGCGTTGGCCCCGGCGATAGCGCTGGGTGTCTCGACGCTCTTTTTTGTCTATCAAGGCCTGTTCTTGCGACGGAACGCGTTTCTCTTCGTGCTGGTGTGGGCAATCGTGCCGATCGCGGCTTACTCCATGCTTCCGTCACGTTTAATCTGGTATATCGCGCCAAGCTATCTCCCCATAGCGCTGATGGTCGGGGAGACGACGCGCGCGGCCATGATGAAATCGTGGGAGCTCTTTCGTTCATGCACAGGCTGTTCGTGGCGGGGCCTGGTTGGCCGCATCGTCGCTCTGCTCTGCTGCTTTGCGTTCGCCACATCGACGCTCATGAAGGGGGCCCGCGCCGTCACGACGACGGCATCGAAGGTATACTCGGCGGAAGCGCGACTTCCCCTCGATCACATCGTCGAAGAGATCCTTCCGATAGTTCAGGCCGGCCCGGCTAACCGAATTCTTGTGTTCGATGCTCCTGCCCCCGCAAACAATGAGCGCGTCTACATGAACATGCTGAGCCCCTACATTCAGCACGTCGCAACCCGCGAGGACTTCCGAAGCCAACTGCGGGAACAGCAAAATGCGTTTGCCATCACCTCTGTGTCGCTCGCCGAAGAAGTGCTGGCCTCGGATGACACGGCGCGTTACGCCGTCTTGCCTCATAACGTGCTGCCGCAGGAGTGGCACGGGGTCACGCGACCGACTCCGATCGTCTTCTTTGCCTTGAACACGAAGGTCACTCCCGCACGATACCATCCCCCCGTCACGCGGCATGTCCTCGCGGAGATACCAAAGGAAAAGCTTCTGCACGGGTGGTCTCGACGCACTTGGTCCGGGAAGGCACGCATCTCTATCGGCCAGGGAAGCGCACTCTTTCTCCCAGGAGATCTCCTGCTCGAACACGCTGGCGCAACCGTCACGATTGAAGCAGCGCGGATGGGGGACTCGACAAATCCGGGCCTTCATACCCGGGTCCTTCTGAATTCTCGGGAGATCGGAGTCATGCGAGACATTTCGCTCAACTTCAAACGATTCGAGTTTACCGTTCCCCCTCACGGACTCGTTGGTACCGATCAGAACTTAGTGGAGCTGCTTTCGAGCTACGACGATGGTCGAGCGATCGTTCCCGATACAAAGGTGCTCCTCATCCCCTCCATCGCAGTGAAGCCGCTCGCACCACCGCCGCACGAAGCCCATCGGTGAGCGTAAAGACCAAGCGATGTCATGACGGACTCGCTGAACGAATATCCAACATGTTTAGGCGAGATCGATTGGCGAGTCGCCATCCGCGACGCTCTCATCCACAGGCAACTTCCCGCGGAAGTAGTGGAAGAAGAAGTATGCGCCGGGAATTCCGACGACGATGTATTGAATAATGTGTTGGGTCGAGACCATCGCAAGCGCGATCTCTTTTTCGACCCCAACATGCACCAAGACCAAAGTCGCAACGGCCTCGATCACTCCAAGCGCTCCAGGCGCTGAAGGAATCAACGAGCTAAAGTTCACTGCCGCGAGGAAAAGACTCAGCGTCCCCCAACTCATCTCGTAGTCATACGCCCGGCAAACTTGGGCATAGGCGGCAAGTTCGAGACCCCAGACGACCGCCGACAGCACCGTCAGAATCACGAATCGGCGTGGTTGAAACATCGGCTGCAGTCCCTCAACGAATCGTTCAAGGCGGGGGAGCGCATAGCTCGCGGTGCGCCCTGGAAATCGAGCGGCGATCCTGTGCAATACTCCAAAAACGAGGGCGCGTTGTGACATGAAGATCACAACGCAGACTGCGACGAACCCGAAAAGCAGCGAGACATACATGACTCCCGCCCCCTCCCGCCGTTCAGCCTCCGTCGAGGCAAAGATGTAGAGGAGAGAGAATATGGCGCTGATCATCACGCCGTCCGCGAGCCGCTCCCCTGCAATCGTCGCAAGAACGGTCGCCCGGCTTTGATTGGTGAGACGCCCGCCAAAATGTGCGCGAACGAACTCGCCCATTCGCGCAGGCAGCACGTTATTCATGAAAAAGCCCACGAATACGCACATCATCGACGCGGAATAGGACGGAACCTTCTCATGGAAGAAGTAGACCCAACGGAGCGATCGAACGAAGTATCCTGTCAGGGTCAGAACAATCGCGAGGACGACGTAGGACGCCTGTATCTTCTTGAACTGCTCGAAAAGGTTCTGGGTTCCAACATAGTTGAAGACCCAAACGATCGACGCGATCGAGATCGCGACCCCGAAATATATCCCGAGGGTCCGTTTCCAGTTTCGACGGGGTCGAATCACTTGTTGATCTGGCTTCGCCAATTCTCTACAAAGCTCGGTAGGTAATCTCAGCAGACGTCGGCAACGATTGCGAAAACCGCGTCACGAAATGTCGGGAAAAGAGCGCTCACTCTTACCAACAACGGCGCGCAAAGTCATTTTTTAACGAACTTCAAGTTCTCCGAGAACCCCTCTCGCTGCCCACGCTGACGATAGAGGGGTCGCATCCCAGGAATTGCTCTCCATGAGCTTGTCAGTCCTTCACATTCTCTCCGGCGACCTATGGGGCGGGAGCGAGGCTCAGATGAAGGAACAACTCGCGGGGTTGCGCGAGGCCGGCGTCGACGCCCGGGCGTTTCTCTTCAACGAACATCCAGTCAGTCAGCGATTTTGCGATGCGGGCATCCCGGTCGATTTTCAATCCGAATCGTTGGGAGTGCCTGGTCTCGTTCGGGCCGTCGCCCGAGTCGTCACCGAGCGTCAGGTTCAAGTCGTTGTGTCTCATGGGTTCAAGGAGGCCGCCGTGGGCTTCGTCGTCTCGACCCGTTTGAGAGTTCCGCTGGTGTGCACGTTTCACGGCATCACAGAAAGCTATCGCGGATGGCGCGGACTCAAGTCTGCTATCTACACGTTGCTGGAGAGAATCATCGCGACAAAATTTGCGAAGAGAATTGTCGCGGTCAATGAGACCGTTGCCGCTGGGCGCGGCTTTACACATCTCCCGACGCTGCGCGTGGTGCGAAACGTTGCTACGATTCCAGAGACGGCGATCGATTCACTTCAGCACCCCGCGATCTTTATGGCCGGGCGGCTCTTCCCGGTAAAACGGTACGACCGAGCACTCGAGGCCCATCGGCTCCTGATCAATGCTCGGCAGACGCACGGCGAAGCTCTCCCGACGCTTTTCATTGCGGGTGACGGCCCGATTCGTTCCGAGCTCGAAGCACAGTCGGCAACGCTTGGCCTCGTCGATCACTGCCGCTTCCTCGGATTCCGCAGCGACGCATCCGGGCTTCTTGGTGCCGCCGACGTCGTGCTCCTTTCGTCGGAGAGCGAAGGTCTCCCCACGGTCATCTTAGAAGCGATGTTGTGGGGAGTGCCCGTCGTCTCTACAACGCTTCCCGGGGTGGAGGCACTCGCCAAGGAGTTTCCCGAATACCCGTTTTTCTTTGCGGCCCATGAGAGCGCCTCGCTCGCCGCGGCTCTCTCTCGCGCTCTCGACACCCCACGGGTGCCGCCCAACTCGGAGCTAACCGATAGAATTCGTGACACGTTCTCGAGACAGCGCGCGACTCGTGAGCACATCGCCCTCTATCGGGAGCTCGTTGGGCAATGAGCGCTCCCGCGCGGAACTCCCTTTTCTGGTTCCTTGTGGCCATCGCTGTTGGCTCGGCTCTCCTCCTGAAGCTGGCGTTGTCCGGAAGTGCGCCCCCCCAGGGTGGCCGCACCGCTTCGATGGCAAGCGCGCGGCCGGGGGGGAACACCCGACTCGCCGCAGACGAATCCCACGTCGAACTCGAGAGGGCGATTGCTTGGCATCTCGAGCATTCCATGGGGGCGCTGGACCTGCCTGCCATAGAGGTCCCGCTTGAGCGCCTCCCAGCACTCGCAGAACTGCTCGTGGAGTCACACGCGCTCTCCCCAGGAGTCCGGTGCACGAAAATCCGCAGTGCATTCCGTGAAGCCGCGTGGTGGGCGCCGACAACTGCGCATGACAGGTTCTCATTGCGCGTATCGCCGTATCGATACCGACTCGCCTCGGTGAAAGCCGTCGAGCGCATCCTGGACGGACCATTCCCCAGCTTCCGCGTATCGTTCGATCTCGAATCAGCGGGCCATTCTCCCGCATTCGAGGCAGTTCGGCATGCGCTCCCCCCCACCGAGATGCCGACGCCCGCTCAGAAGCATCAGGTGGTCTTCTGGTCTGGAGAGCTGGGGCTGTTCCCCACCGCTCCTCGGATATGCGGCGAGACGATCCACTGAGGAGGTTCCCGCTCCGCGATCCGCAATCGCATTCAATTCCCTGTGGGAAAGAGATGTGGCAGACTCCGACATTCACATTTTCGCTGAGATCAATGCTTTTCGGCAGTTTCCCTGCCCGCTTCGAGTACACACATGAGCGATGACTTCGAGTCTGACGAATCGGCCAACGAGCCGGCTGCCGCCCCCGAGGTCGTCGTCAAGCTGGTACCGACCATTGATTATTTTCAAAAGAATTACGGCCGAAGCCTCGAAGGAAACGATCAAAAGGCCGTCAGAGTATTTCGAGACTACGAACCCAACGAACGACTTCGAAGGCTCCAAAACGAGCTTCAACAAGTGAAGGACAAAAAAGTCTCTGAGAACGTGCTTCACGCGGTCGTCGGGAAAAAGCGGATGCACAAGTATCAGGGATACGATCGCTGGGCGTCGCTGATGCTGATGTGGATTGTTTCGAAGAAGTGAGCGACCTCCATATACGAATGAAGAACTCGACTGAGAAGTCTCAGCCTTCTGTCTTTGACGACCGTGTCTTTGGAAACCACACACTCGGAATGAGCGATCTTCGGAACAAGGAATCCTCGCCCAGCGCCACCGACCGACTGCGGCGAGTCCTCTCGCGCGTGGTTTCGAAGACCCGAACAATTCTTCAGCGCCAACCTTTCACGTCACGGGGTCTGCTCTTCGCTGGCGGCGCCGCGCTCATCCTGTATTTCTTCGGCGTGGAAACGAGTGACTTGGTTGCGTATACGCTCGGCGGAGGGATCTTATTCCTCTGCCTCTTTGCCGCAGCATGCTCTGGACTGCTCTATCTCCGCTTGCGCCGCGAGCTTCGATTCGAAGCGCATCTTGATCCATCCGTCCGAGTTTCTCACGTTCCTATTTCCGCGGGACTGCTCGTCTGGGAGGCCTCCTTCTACCCTTTCTTTCAACTCGAAATCACTCGCGAGTTCGAACACCCCGGTGCAAAATCGCCAGCCCATGTGCTGCGCGGCGGCGTTCGAGAAGACGGAAAGACGTGGCACTTGCTCGACTTCATCGTGTTCCCGCATCGCGGCGCCTGGTCACTCGTCGGCATTCGCTGCACGATCTCCGATGCCCTGGGACTCTCCTCCGTAACGTGGACACATCCGATATCGGAGAGCTACGAGATCGCGGCGCCGCGGCTCTCGATTCGGGCTCTCCCGATCATCGCGTCGAGCTCACGCGCCGGGGACGAGATGCCGCTCACGCGCGAACGAACCGGCGACCCGTTTGACATCAAAGCTTATGATCCGAGTGACGGCGTCACGCGAATCCTCTGGAAGACGTATGCGCGATCCGGTGAGCTCGTGGTGCGAAGGCCTGAACCCGCCGTCATCCCAGAAGGCGAGATCGCCGTGTTCTTGGTCGCGGGGCGAGAGGACGATCACGTCGTTGGTGCATTCTTTGGGTATCTCGATCAACTGAGAGACCAGAATATCAGCGTGCTCTTCGGGACAGACGGCCTGTGGGAGGTGATCGCCGGGGACGGTAGCGACCGCCTGCTGTCCGAAGACTCTGAGATCCGAAGTGCTGCCATCCGCACCGCATGGAGCCGAAGCGCCGGCACCGCCAATGACTTCCATCGCTACCTCAGCGCGCTACAGAATAATCGGCACGGGTTCACACAGATTGTCGTCTTCGCGCCACAGAGTGGGGAGACGGACTGGGCCGCCCCGCTGCTCCGCGCCGCGTCTGGCGTGCATGCCCCTATCGCGACGGTTTTCGTCCCCGAGCGGTTTAGAACATTCCTGGGCACCGACCGCCTCCCGGATTCATTAGAAACGTTGTACACACCGCGCGGTTTCAAGCGTCCAAAGAGACGATCCGATTCGCCCCATAAGGCTCTTGAGTCCGCTGCGCGGATCGAGCGTGCTGGCGGACTTACGTATTACTGCGAACTGAACGCATGACTTCGACCCAACTGAACGACAGCGATGAATCTCGGTTCCGCACACTGCAGCGGGCGCGGATGATCATCGCCGCCCTGGCGCTTTTCGGCGGCGCTGAAATTGCGGAGCTAGGAACGCCGACTTCGGTCCTCGTTCTGAGCGCGTGGCTGGGCGTGGCGATTGGCGGAAGCATCATCCGTCAGTTGATCGCGGGAACGGGACTGCGCCGCACGCTCATTGTCCACTTGGTCGCTGTCTGTTTCCTGTTCGCGTTTTTGTGGGGTGGTGATTGGTTGGTCACCTACTTCTCGAGCTCTGCGGATTACGACTTCCTCGTAACTCGTATTGAGAATCACGCCGTGCTCACGCTCGCGATCTATGTGCTTGGGCTCCTCTCGACGGTTCTGTTCTGGACGCGCTCGTACACGTTGACGCTCGAGGTGTTCGCTGCAGGTCTCGCATCGCTATGGCTCCTCTCGGGACACCGGAACTACCAGCTCGACGCGCCGGCGGCACTGAGCGATCTCGCGTTCAACCTCGGCATCGACCCGCAACGCTTCTTTCTCGGTATCGGCGTTCTCGTGACCGCGTTCCTCGCCCTCTACCTCTTCCTTGCGGCCGGTCGTCCGATCTTTGGTGCGGCGAATCCAGTCCCCGCGAATGGACTTCGCCGAGTCTTGCAAGCCACGGCAGCCCTCGTTCTCTTCGCTGGACTGTTCGGCGGGTACACGTATCTCGTCGACAGGCGTTACTCGGAGCAACTCAGTCGAGCCTCAGAAGGTGTCGGCCAGTCCACGGATGAGGGCGAGAGCCCACTGGGATTCCACTCCGCGGTGGGAAAGACGAAGCAGCCGGCCGCGCTCGTCCGCTTGGAGACAGGCTACGAGGAAAATCCGACAAACCCGATGTTGTACTTCCGCGAGGGCGCGCTCTCCGAATACAACGGGCGTGAGTTCGTCACGGCAAGCCCCGACTACGACACGGATGTCCCGCGCGCAGCTCCCGGCCAGACCTTCACGTCCAACGAGACCCTGGACGCAACCAATCGGAAGAAAGTCACGCAGTCGGTGTATCTCCTCTCCCGTCACAAGAGCGCTTTTGCTCTCGACATCCCGCAGCACCTCCGGATGATGCGCAATCCCGATCCGCAGCGGTTTGACATGGCCTATCAAGCGGTGTCCCTTGCTCCGACCATCTCTTCACAGTTGCTCATCGGAGAAGATGTTGGCGATCCAAACTGGACGCAGTCAACGCGCGATCATTATTTGCGGGCGCCGGGTTCAGCCACACGGAGCGAGCGTCAGGGCGACGCGTCGACCGAGATACCGGAAACGCCGATCCTCGATTCGAAGAATGAAGATCTACGCTATGAGCGCTTCGCTCGGAAGATTTTGAGCAGCGACGACAGTCCCGTGGCGAAAGCCGACACGATTGTGAAATATCTGTCGACCGAGAGTATCTACACACGCAAACCGGGACACCAGGTCACGCAAGGCGGGGACTCCGTCGCGCCGTATCTTTTCGCGGAAGAGAAGCGTGGCTATTGCGTGCACTTTGCCCATGCCGCGGTCTATCTCATGCGCCTTGCTGGAATCCCTTCCCGGATTGCGACCGGATATCTCACGGATCTGACCTACGCGAAGGACGGACACATTTTGCTCCATGTGGGCGACCGCCATGCGTGGCCGGAGATTTATGTTCGTGGTGTCGGCTGGACGGTACTCGATGTCGTACCAGCGCAAGCGGAGAACGAACAGGTCATCATCCCCGACGAAAAGCTCCTCGACGAGCTGATGGGGAAGCTCGATCCGCTTGAGGAGTTGACGCCACCTCCGCCCGAGGGAGAACGGAAGCCCTCGCTTCCGGAGCAGATTTTCGATTCCGTCGCGACGAAGCGCAATTTGGTGTTCGGCCTGCTCGGTGTTCTCGTTCTCTGGGTGCTTCTGAAATCGTGGACTCGGCACGCGTATCGTTTTGCACGCGATGATCGTCGGCGCGTGCAGCTTGCCTATGCCTCGTGCGCCGCGACGCTTGCGGACCTCGGGCACCCCCGCCGCTTCGGCGAGACGCGGCGAGATTATGCAGCGCGGGTCAGAGCCACAGCGGGGGTGGATGTTCATCCGGTGACCGATCTCAACGAACACAATGCTTATGCGGGAACGATGTCCGGCGCGACGACTCCGCAGGCAGCCGTGGTGCACACCCGTGAAACGTTGCGAGAACATTTCCCACTCTGGAGGCGCGCGATCGCGTTCCTCAGCCCTCGATCCATCGCACGGATAGGGAGATGGTAATGAATCGCGCGCTCTCCCTCCTGCTCGTTGCGGGCTCGCTGGTGTCCTCCGCTGCGTTTGCCCAGCCCGAAGGGGTGCAACTTGTCCCGGTTGTAGATGGTGGCGCTCCTTCGGCGATCTCGGACGAAGACGCCAACAAAACGGCGGAGGAGCTCATTCAGGAGGCTCAGCAACTCTTCATCCTGCGACAGCCGATCGATGCCCGCTCGAAACTGTTGAAAGCTCTCGAGCGCGCGCCCAAGGATTACCGCCCACACATGTTCCTTGGAACGTATTACCTCAGCGAGGTCGCGCATTTCCAATTGGCGCACCGCTATATTCAAGCTGCGGAGAAGCTGTTTGAAGAGAAGTATGGAAACGAGACCGACCAGTTGGATCCGGGGAGCGACCGCGCAAAATCACCGTTCCCTTTTCGCGAGCATTCGCGATTGCTTTACTTACTCGGCGAATCACAACTCAACCTCGACGACTACGCCGGCGCGCTCAAAACGCTTGATCGCTTCGAGAAGCTGTACTGGGACGATTGGTACCCAGGTACCCGTGCTTGGGTATTGATGAAGCTGAAGCGGGTGGATGATGCGATCCGGGTAGCGCAGGCGGGCATCCTACAGGGGGCAGAGCCGACGAGGACGTTCAACATCCTCGGGATCCTTCTGTCGCTGAGAAACAATCGAGAGATGTCACTCAACGCGTTCAGCCGCGCGATCAAAGCAGAGCTCACGCTCGGTGGAGACGGACAGGTCGCGACCCCGCTGAACAACGCGGGAGAGGTGTATAGCGAGCTCTTTCAAGATCGAAAGGCAGAAGCAGCGTGGATTCAGGCGCTCCAAATGCCCGACGGATGCGACCACATCCTCCCGAGCCTGAACCTCACGATCATGTACATCAACGAACTGCGCTTATTTCAAGGAGAGCGCGTACTCTCCGATTTTGAATCGTGTTTTGCGCAACGCTCTCTTCGCAAGGACACCGAACACCGGGCACTGCTCGCTTTGGCCCGTGGACGTATCGCACTTCGTGCTGGCGATATCGACAAGGCGCTCACGACGCTCACTCAGGCGGCGGAGCGCCAGCAGTGGTTCGGCAAGATTGGGACAGATCCTGCGGACCTCAAGTTCGCTTCAACCATTTCGCTGTCGCAAGTTCTCGAGGCTCGCGCAGCCGCGCTCCGAGACGAAGTGACGACATCAATCGCGATGAGTACACGCAATGCGCTCGAAAGCGCGTGGCTCGAGACTCGTGCTTGGTGGCTTCGCCGTCGAGGGAGAGAGATTGGACTGGACGATCTGCTGCAGCTTGAAGACCTCTCGATCCGAAATACTGATGCGATGGTCGAGTACCCCACACTCGGCGATGCGCTCCGAGAGTTTTCGACGCCGAGCTTTCAGAAGCGCATGGCGCGGATGATAGCTACGGAGGACCGCCCACTCGCGAAGTATTATTACGAGCTCTACTCCGCCACGAACTACATCAGTCACGGTGATACAGAAAGCGGGAAGCAGGCGCTTGAGCGGGCTCGTGCTGGGTTTCGCGACAACGACCGGCTTGCCCGCGCCGAGGTCCTCCGACAGCAGATCCTCGCGATGAATAAGAATGCGGGGTTGATCTTCGCCCCGTCGGATACCGATACGCGAGAGAGTATACGCTTGCGAAGTGAACTCTACGAGCTGCTTCCGTCGCACATCCGCTTCTCCGACTTAGCGCTACCGCTTCGCTCAGTCGACATGACCGGCGGTGCCGAAGATGCGCTCGACTACTTCCGCGACGCCTTGGAGGATCGGCGATTCGAAGTCGTCGACGACCGCTTCAAGGAGGACGCGCGTTACTCGCTCGTGATCGACGCGCGCCAGAAAGAGCAGGGCACGACTGTGACGATCTCCATCTGGGATAGAACCTTGAACCAGGGGGTCGTAAATGTTAGTGGGTCAGTGGACGACGAAGAGGCATCTGCTCGCCTCGCCAATCAGTTCATCGAAAAAGCCTTTCGGCATCGGATAGATCCACCAGCCGAGCCGCTCCCGAAACTCGAAATCTTGGAGGGGATGTTGTGAGCAACTTCGCGCAGGCTTACGAAGCCATACAGCGACTCGAGAACTCATTGAAGACGATCATCCGCGGTCGAGAGGACACGATCCGACTCGTGCTCACGGGTCTCGTTGCAAATGGGCACGTACTTCTTGAGGACTATCCGGGCTCGGGGAAGACGACTCTCGCGAAAACGCTTGGCAAATCGATCGACTGTTCTCGTTCCGACGCCCTCGAGCGCGGGATTATCCCCTTCCGACGAATTCAGTTTACACCCGACTTGCTTCCGAGTGACGTCCTTGGGGTGAACGTCTTCGAGCCGAAGAGCGGAACCTTCCGATTTCAGCACGGCCCGATCTTTTCGCATATTCTCCTCGCCGACGAGATCAACCGAACGGGGCCCAAGGTCCAGGCGGCGTTCCTTGAGTGCATGGCAGAGCGACAAGTCACGATCGACAACGTAACCTTCCCGCTGGACAAGTTGTTCTTCGTGATCGGAACGCAAAACCCGCTCGACATCGCCGGGACATATCCGCTTCCGCTCGTGCAGCTCGACCGATTCCTCCTGCGCATTCCGATGCAATATGTCGACGCGTCGACCGAGCTCGAGATACTTCGAGATGCAGATGCCATTCAGGACAACGCGGAGTCAGTGAAGCCGGTCGTCACTCGTGAGGAGATCCTTCTCGCCCGAGAAGTCACGAGAGAAGTTCGGATTGCGGATTCGGTGCAACAAGCGATTGTCGATATCGTGCAGTCGACGCGGGGCAATCCGATGCTCCAGTTCGGCGCATCGACTCGCTCCGCGATTATGTTCAAACGTGCGCTGTCCGCTTGGGCAGTGGTCTCCGGTCGGACGTATGTCTCGGAAGACGATGTGAAACTGCTCGCACCATTTGTGCTGATGCACCGCCTCCGGTTTCATCCCGGAGCCGGCGACGCGCACAAGGCGTTCGAGGAGCTGGTTCGTCCGCACCTCGAGAAGCTCGTTGTCGACAGCTATCGACAATCTGCGTAAACGCGGGCTTCCGCAGACGAGACCCGTTCAGCCAGTCTCGTTCAGATTACGCCGAGTGCTGCTCTGACATCTGCCGAGATCGCTCGAGGAGATCCTCCGCGCCGCGCGAGATCAAATCTTGCGCCACACGCTCTCCAAGCTGAAACGCACCCGCGCACGAATCTTCACCTTCTCCCTCGAGCGTTTCAGACCCATCGGGCAGCATGACCCGCACCTGAATGGCCACTCGATCGGCACCCGTCACGGAGGCGTAAATGCTCACGCTCGATTTACAGTCCCCTTTGAGAATCGAGACCACACCCCGCTCGGCGTCAAACGCCGCCACGGATTTCGGATCGGTGAGCGGCATCAGCGCTTGCCGCACATCGTCTCTCGCGGCGAGGAACTGCACGACGAGCTGCCCCTGATTGATGGCCGGCAACATCCGATTGGTGTCAATCCATTCCCACTCGAGGCCCGGTGGACTCAAGCGCTTCACCCCCGCGCCGGCGAGCACGATGCCGTATAACTCGACACTCGCATCAAGCTTTTCGATTCTGGTTGGAACGTTTCCTCGGTGCTCGACAACCCGAAGGTCGGGGCGGGATCGGAGAAGTGAGGCTCGACGACGTAGGCTCGCGGTGCCGATCATCGCGCCATGAGGAGCATCGTCGATCAGAGCACGTTTTCCCGTTGATTGATCTTTGCGCCCGATAAAAACGTCACGCGCATCCTCGCGTTCGAGGATCGGCAGCATCGCAGTGCCGCTCTCAATGTCGCAAGGAATGTCCTTCCCCGAATGGACAACGACGTCGAAGGTGTCGTTCACAATCCCGAGTTCGAGTTCGTAGATCCAGTCACGCTTATCACCCTTGCGCGCAAGGGGTGTTCCCTGCTTCTTGTCGCCGGTGGTTTGGATCGACACCGCCTCGATGTTGATCCCGGGGTGATGCCGACGGAAACGATCTATGAACAGATTTGTTTGGGTAAGCGCGAGGGCGCTGCCCCGAGTTCCAACACGGATTTTCATATGAGGGTCCTCCCGGAGCCGAGGCTATCACACCTCGGCGTGGGGGGAAGCTCGATGGAACTGCGGGAGAGGAGTGCGCGATCGAGAATCTTCTGAATTCTCTCGAAGCGTGAACTGAGTTCCGACTCACATCGCCGGAACTCTTTGGCGGCTTTCTATTTCGTGACGACGACGGTCTTTGCCCGATTGCCTTTGCCAAGCTTCACCCGCGCGATTGCGCCGACGGTCAGATCGCCGACCACCATCGTATCGGTACCAATGGAGATGTCGCAGCCGTTAATCGAATATGGCGTGTTCATCCCGGGTTCAAGGTTGCCCTCCAGGGTGCACATATAGTTCTGCGGCTTCTTCGTCGCCGACACTTTCTTCTCCTTCCACGGATTTAAGGTTCCATAGGGAGTGAGTTCAATATTCGCGATGTCAACAATCCGCTTGAGGAAACCGGCTACTTGTTTATCGTTCAGCTTCGACGGCATGTCTTCTACTCCATTCGATCGGGACAACGAGTGCCCTCTGCCAATTCGTTCTTCACCCGGCACTCGGACACAGAGGTCCAGCATGTGCGGTCGTCTGATGACATTCAGCACCTTGCGTGCCAACGGGGGCAGATCGAAACGGATCGTATAAGTCATTGAGATTGACAAGAAAGTGTCGCGCGTCAATTTTTGTCACCGCCGGATCGAAGTCTTTGCGTCGCAAAGAGTGCAGCACGGTGATTGATCGCTATGCAAAGCTTGCAATCCGATCGCAAGGGATCGCACCTGGATCACTACGCGCCTACACGTAGATCGCCGACACTCCACGAATTTTTCCCGAAGAGAGCTCCCCACCGCCTGGATTTTGACGATTCCCGGGTATTTTGAGCTACTGTTAGGGCGCTCGCAAACACGGCGACCGCGTCCCACACGGGTGATCGGGGCTTGTGTCCACCGAACACTATTTCGGTTCATTCATTTGCAGCCGGCATCGAGCGGCTTCCATCGGGTAGTACCACTGAGAACGTTCACCGGCGACGACTGATCGCCCCCGGTGAGCAATCGTTCTATTTCGGTTTGAAAGGAAGTGATCCGATGGCGCGAAGAGTTCGAGAGGAGCACGACGAATCGTCGGACCGTCTGCCCGACGTTGTTCGGATGGAGGTCACGATCAACCCCGTTCAATGGCGCAAACTGGTCAGCGCCTCTCGCGGGGACATTGGCCACTACCTCCACGGACTGGCCTTGGAGTACGCAGCCCTCCGTGATCGGACGGGCCGCTGGGAGATCACCAAAGTGACCTCTCGACAGGGTCGCACAGTGTCCGAGCTCGAACCGGACTTCTCGGACGAGGGGCCTGTCGTATCGTTCGACGACTCAACGCTCAACGACCGTCGCGAGCCCCAGAGCTTCGAGGTATCGCCTGCGCAGTGGCGCGACATTCAGACGGCCTTCGAGAAGAGCGGTGAAGCAGACCTCGCGATCTTCCTCGTACATGCGCAGCAGGCTCGCGAGAGCACGGCGAACGTTCGCGCGAACGGTCGCCGTGTGAAAACCGTCGATCAGCGAGACGGCTCGGATTAGTCCCGTCGCACGAAGAATGCCGCTCGGACACACGCCTTATCGTGTCCGAGCGGTCGCTTCGCTAGCAGTACTTCCGCGGTTCTTGAAAAGGTTTTCAGCTCACTCTCTTCGAGGCTATTTCGAAGATCCCGTTCGGGGGTTCTTCTCGATACGCCAACCTCGCGAACGGCAGATAGGTGCCATCCTCTCAGTCATCGCCCTCACTTGCCCTCTATCGCGCCAGCCTTCACTTCGCGAAATCTCACGTCGCACGTGCTCTAGGCGACAAGAAGAAGAGCGACTTCATCACTCAGCTCACCGAGCAACGAGTCCGCAGTCGATCCGAAGATCTGATCGAGGAATCGATGCTTTCCAAACGCACCCAGGGCCACGATGCTCGCACCGACCTCTTGGCAATAGTTTCGAAGGACTTCATGTGGCTTTCCGGAGGAGACATGCCGGGTCACGTTGAGTTCGTAGCTCTGCAAATACTCGAGCGCGCGAGCCTGCACCCGGTTCCCCTCTTCCACATCATCCGTAACGGTGACGAGGTGTACATCGCTGATACTCGTCACAAACGCGAATTCCGCGACCGCGCGGAGCGCTCGCTCGGCAGCAGCGCTCTCGTCGTAAGCGAGCACGACGATCGGCTCCCCTTGCGCGTCTTCGGGCACGACGAGTACCGGTCTCGTTGTGTTCTTGACGATGCCATGCACCGTCACGCCATCTTCCGCATTCGGTTCTCCCGAATGACGCCCGCGCTTGCCCATGATGATCATGTCCGTCGCCCGACCGCGATCGACGATGACTTGGGAAGGCTCGCCTCGCTCAACGATAAAGGTCCCGTCAACGCCGGCCTCTTTCACCGCCGCTTCGAAGGTCGTCCGCCATTGGAGTGACTCCGACTCCGCGCGCGCGACTTCGTTCAGCATGCTCTCGGGGTCCAATGGCTCCTGCCCACCCGCTTCTCCCACGAGCGATCCGGCGATGGCGCGCGGAAGAGAAACTCGGACGAAACGATTCTCGTTCATCACAAACAAACCGAACAACTCCGAGCGGGTGATTCGGGCGATGCTGCACGCGATGCTCAACGCGCCTTTCGCGCTCGAGGACCCGTCGTAGGCAAGGAGAATTCGTCGAATCATCGGGCACCTCAAGTGTGGTTCGTCGTTCGTCAGTTACGGAGCAAGAGACGTTCGCTGCCTGACAGCGGGAGCACCGTCTGCTTGAGGCGGATACTATCATTCTCGAAAGCGAAAACGGAAGTCGAACGGATGTCGTGAACGATCGCACAAAGAAACAGCCGCGCACGTGAGCTTTCACATGCGCGGCTGCAAACCTATCGAGGGGAGACGTCCACAGACCTCGCGGCTGTCACACCCCGCGCAATTATCGGTCAGTTAAGATTCTTCGGCTCGACTTTGACCTGAATCTTCTTCGGCTTCGAGTCCTCCGCCTTCGGCACCGTCACCGTCAGTACGCCGTCACTATAGTCGGCAGAGATATTCGCAGCATCGATTCGTCGGTTAATCTCAAACGAGCGCGAGAAGTTCCCAACTCCATATTCCCGAAGGAGATACTCCGTCGAGTCCGGCTGTCTCGGAGCAACGTCGCCCTGCACATGGAGGGTACCGTTGTCGAACGTGAGCGAGATCGTCTCCGCTTTCGTTCCCGGCATATCCAGGTGAAGCAAGAATGCGTCGCTCGTTTCACGAATGTTCACGTCCGGTCGGTAATGTCGGCCGGACTGGGATGAAGTGCTTTCTGTCGTATTCATGGTGTTCCCCTTGAAAGTGGTTCCGCTTCCGCGCGGCTGAAGTCTTCCAGCCGCGCGTGACCCAGGATTTACTGTGCGTTGACGGTAATCTTCCGCGCTTTTGCCGAGGCTGCTTTCGGAAGCGTGACGGTCAGCACACCATTCTTCAGTTCCGCTCGAACCCCATCCGCGTCGATGTCATACGGAAGTTGGAGCGATCGTTGCGCCTCACCGAATGCCACCTCGCGGCGATGGATCGACGCGTCGTCGGCAGCGCCGCTCATCTTGCGCTCTGCCTTCAGGGTGAACTGCCGTCCCTGCACGGACAGCTCAATATCTTCTTGTTTCACCCCTGGTAGTTCGACTTCGGCATAAAGCGTTTCATTCTGCTCCCACACGTTTAGGCGTGGAGCAAAAACGCCGGCCGGACTGCGTCGAAGCTGTGACGTCGTATCGGCGCCGCGAAATGCATCAAGAATCCAGCCCACATCGCTTCGCAGCGCAGCAAACGGATCACCTGCTACGAGCGAACGCGCGGAACTCGGAGTGCGAACACAAGCATTGCGAATAGTAGCCATAGGTTTTCTCCCTGCTTAAAAAGATATGAGAACGCGACCTCATCGCCGGCATTTCCGCCGTCAGTCGCTTCCAGTCCAGAGGTAAGCATGGAGATGCGGGTCGACAAGTCCCGGGGGAGTCTTCCGCAAAAAAAATTCTGCGCATTGGAATCGTCATTCGGGCGGGCAGAAATAGCTGATCCTGCTGCCCGCGGAGGGGTCAGGGCACGAGCACGCGCACGGCGCGGAAGCCCGTACCCGCGATCGAATACTGACCGAGCGATGCAGGAATGAGGTAGCTATCCCCTCCTTTCAACGTGGCCTCGAAACTCTTCGCGCGAAGTTGGCACTCTCCGGACAACGCGAAGATCAATTCC
>JADYYL010000165.1 GCA_020853655.1 Deltaproteobacteria bacterium | reverse complement strand
TATAGCGTCGAGCAGCGGAGTTCTCGGAGTTGACGTTGCGCTATCCACTCGTTCCCCTCTTCACCCTGCGGGCTCACTTCACGGGCGGCTCGCACCGCGAATGAAATTTCAACAAACGGCAAATAAGCGTGCTCGGAATGAGCACGCTGCCGCTCGGGGGCGGATAATACTGCGCAATCGATTCCCGCTCAACCAACGGGGTTTTTCTGCCTGCCGCTATATCTCGGGGCCCGCGTAAGTCCTTGGCACCACTCAGGATGCGAGAGAAACCGCTTCGACTCCTCCGGTTCGAACCTGGTGACGGGAGTGTATACAGAGGAGGCACGTCGGCCGGGACCGCTCTCGAGTCTCGCGCCCCACCCTCCTCAGTTCACGGTCACAGATTCCGTCGAGCTCCGCTTAGACTGACGAACGATTTTCCCACGCGCGTTACGCAGCAGAGCACGATAGCGCACTCGATACACACCCTTTGGAAGGCTCTTCAGTGTGGGTGCTGAAGACGTGGTTTCGAACACGCGCTTTGCATTGGAGCGCCCCGGCCCGATGAGCTCAACGACATAGCGCGTTCCTCGGTTCCCGAACTTCTCCAGGCGCAACTTCACGGTCCCCTTGCCAGTCACCAGTGGACCGAATCGAGGCACCGATCGATTCGACAGCGTGGTGACAACGCCGCAATCGAAGATCTGGTCGGCATTGGCGTCGGTATCGGGAAATCCGCATCCGCATGATCCCGGCGACGACTTCATGGCGTCGAACGCGCAGAGATCCGCCGAGTCTATGACCTTGTCGCCGTCGGCATCGGACGTCGTGGTTCGAAGTTGAACGAGCGAGTAGTCGGCAAAGAAATTCTTTGCGACCGATCCAGCGAGTTTCGATCGCGCCGGACCAGTCGAATCAAATACACCAAATGGATCGAAAAACGTGAGCCCGGTCACGGCAGCAGATCCCGCGCCGTCGTTCACCGTCAAAAACTGTTGAGCCAGGGACTCGCCTTCCACAATGCGAACAACGACATCCGTGATCGCGGAGAGGAACAATTCACCCTGTGATCCCACCGTTCGGTGGTAGGCGATGTCATAACCCCCATCCAGCGTCACCTGATCCGTCGCATGCGCGACCGAAAGTGGGACCCCGGTGACCACCGCATCCGCGAGATTGGACGCAGAGAACTTCATGAGTGTGCTGCTTCCCGCCGGCGTCGGGAACGTATACGTACCGCTGACATAAAAAAGATCCCCGCGTGCGTTCGCGGCAACTGGACCTGAAGGCGAGTTCGCAATCTCCGCGACGGTCTTTGCCACTGGCGTCGATGACAGCTCAACGTAACTAATTCGATTCGGAATATTCGGGTTGAAGCCACCAGGATTCGAGCTCAGATATGCGTGACCGTCGTCGATGAACGTGAGATCGAAGTTCCCATCTTCCGTGAAATACGGTGTAACCGCGTCGGTTGCGAGATCGACACGGTAGATCGTCGAGCTTCCACCGCTCAGTCCCGCAAGCGCAAACGTTCCTCCTGGTGCCACTTGCACGAATGTTCCGAAGGCTGCCGAATCGAATGTCGCCAGCGTCTTTGATCCGCCAACGGGTATGCCATCCGCATTGGCATCAATGCGCACGAGCTTCGGCCCATTCACATAGTCGACGGTCAACGCGAGGATGTCGCCGTCGGGCAGATAGCTCAGCCCACCGCCAACGTTTTCGTTCGTCTCCGTCGGAACAAATCCGGGTTGAACGGTAACGTCCAGCGCAGCCGCGGGTGTCGGCAACGCTGCGGACATCGCGACCGCACCCAAGAACCCAAACCCTCGCGCGGCTTCCCTACTGAGTAAGAACGTCATTCGGCTTTCCTTTGTTCTCAACAAATCATGTGCGGTCAGTAGTTGACCGCGGCTACTGCATCGAGATCGAATCCTGAGTTGCCCACTCCGCTTGCCGACCACGTCGGCGTCGAGTTTGAGTGTCGAACTGCCTCTCCTTGGAGATCGGTGAGCCAGTTGTCCCCGGTGGAGGTGAGCCGAACAAATCGCGCCCACCGGACTGGGCGACCCGGCAGGTCCGCAAGATCGAACGGGTCACCACCTGAAAGCGCGGGGTTCGTCGCCGCGGGAATATTCTGAGTGCTATACACCGGCCGCACCCCAGCCAATCCGAACGGATAGGAGAACGGATTGGTTAGGTTGAGCTGCCCCTTTGAGTCGTAATGCGGGACAAAGTCGAACGGGAAACGATAGAAACGAACTCCGTCGACGCTGACTTCCACCGTCGCCGGTTCGACAAAATACGTATCTGTTCCAAGAGGACGAAACGCGTTCTCGAAGACCGTGAAGTCTGCGCCTGGGCCATCCACGATGATGTTGTTGGTGAACTCAAGCGTCACCGTGCCACCGTAAGGCGCGGAACCACTGCTATCGGAATTCACCCGCGCACCGATAGAGACGACGTCGGTCGACCCAGTCGATTCCCCGCCTCCGGACGGTGGGCCGAGCAGCGCCGCTGGAACTCGGTTACATCCGAAACAGTTCTTGTCGAGTGGTTGAAAGTTTGCGACCGCATCGACGAACGGATCGGACTCTCCATTGAATTGAATCGGGAGCATTTCAACGAGCGCCTGCGAATCAGCGCCCGGAGAAGAGAACAAGCCATCCGCGTGACTTGCAAAGGCCGCATAGTAGTACACCTGCCCGTTGAGCACTTCGAGGTCCAACGTATCGGTGGCAGTGCCACGGTACACGACGTCGCCATCATCGACTACGGCAGGGAAACGATCTGCGCGACGGACAATGATCGCTTCGACAAAAGTCGGCTCGCTCGGATTCTGCCAAACGATCCCCGCTTTGTTCTCCGAAGCGATGGCCTTGAGCCCAACGATCGGAGGAACCTCCGGCGCCGTGTCGTTTTCATTACTCACACCCGACGTCACTTCCGGTGTCGGCTGCACCGACGGCAGTGGAGTTGGCTCTGACACCGGCGCTTCTGCCACGCGGATCTGAAAACGTCGAGTTGCCACTTGGCCGTTTTGATCAGTCACCGTCACCGCGAAACCTGAGTCTCCTCGCACGGTGGGAACACCCGAGATCTCCCCGCTCGGAGAAAGGAGAAGTCCCTTTGGGAGCTTTCCCTGCGAAATGGTCCACGTATAGGGCGGCGTTCCCCGAGTCGCCGCGAGCTCGAATTGATAGCTCTCATTCTGAAACGCATCACGAGTTCCACGAGACGTAATAGCGAGCGGCGATGGATTTACTTCAAGCGGGAGATCGGCGGAATCGGTGTTCTCGAGAGCGTCGGTGACGGTGAAGCGGATCACTCCCTCATGCGCCTCTGCGGGTGTGCCTTCGATGACGCCATTCGCAGGATTCAGTTCGAGGCCGGAGGGGAGCTTTCCTCCTGTTACGGACCATGCGTATGGGGGCTCGCCTCCCTGCGCTTCGAGCCTCGCTTGATAGGCCTCCCCTAAAACGCCCGCTTCGAGCGCGGATGTCGTGACATACACGGGTGTGCGTCGAACCGTCAGGAGCAGCGCGCGCGAGTCCACGCCTCCGTCTGCGTCGAGCACCGTCACGGTCACCGAGAACTCACCGTCGACGCTTGGGTTCCCCCCGAGCAGTCCGCTCGCCGCGTCAGCCTCCATCCCGTCCGGCACCCCTTCAACTTCCCATCGATACGGTGGCAGGCCGCCCTGCGCGCTGAGCTGCTCGGCATACTCCGCACCGACTTCTGCCGGTGGCAGCGCATCCGTTGCAATTCGCAGGGGACCCTCTTCATCAGCGTCTGCGCCTTCACTCACGACGAGTCGGAACGCGACTTTTGCGACGACGCCATTGGTGTCCGAAAGTTCGGCCTCAAATCGAAAGATGCCGGTTTCGGTCGGAATGCCGCACAACGTTCCTTTTTTTCGATCAAGCGTTAGCCCTTTCGGCGAGACGCCCCGCGTCAACTTCGCAGAGGCGATCTCTTGAACCGCTTCAGATTGAAGTGTCGCGCAGTAGTCGATGTTCAGCTTCGCTTCCGGAAGATCTTGGACAGGGAGCGAGGACCTTCTCGCCGCCCCGTTGGAAATGGTGTCCGCAGTTTGAACAACGTCATCGACAAAGCTGGTCAGTGGACGAACGCCACCCATCCTTCCGGAGGTATCGGCCCTCGCACCACCCGACGCGCGAGTGTCGAACGCTTCGCTCTCCGACAGAGACCGTTGCGCCTCTTGTTCCTGACGAGCGAGTCGAGCACGGGCCTCTGAAAGACCGGTATCACGAGACTCGCGTTCCTGCGCGGCCGAGACGATCCAATCGGTCGCCATATCGCCGAGCGTGGAACGGATTGCGGCCTGGATGACAGGTTGTTCTTTGATCGCCCGAGCAACCGCGGACGATGGCTTTGTTGGGAGCGAGGAACCCGTCGTCTCAGGCGCGGATGCGGTCAACGAGAGCCCTTCGCGCGGTGAACGTTGGGGCTCGTTCGACGGAGTGGCGCTGCGGGCTCCATCGAATATTCCGATGCGAGACGGCAGATCGAGCGACTCCAAAGCAGAGACCGTCACCGCGGCGAGCAGTGCGCATATGGTTGCATACAGGAGTCTGCGACGGGTTCGTTTCATCTCTCTCGCTGACGTTCAGATTTGGCGGACGCGCGAGATGGGAGATGCGAGGGTGACGTGAAGCGAGCAGAAGACGCAGAGCCTGCGCTCGGCACCTTCGGAGGTCTTCAACACACAGGAACTCTGGAATTCGCGAGAGCTCCTGCGCACCGTGTGCCTCTCGGAGCGTCACGCCGAAGCGGGGACGCCGAGTGCAACGATCGCATGTCAGCAGGTCGGTCTTCCGGCTTGAGGCCCATCACTCCCTCGAACCCTTCCCATGTCTCTCAACACAGTGGTGCGATCTTGCGATCACTCTCGGGGAGATACTGCTTTCGCAGCGAACCTCTCACGGCGGCGCGTCCGCGGTGGATTTGCCGAAAAAATCGGCGCACCACGCTTCCCAACCGGTCGACAACGCCTTC
>JADYYL010000164.1 GCA_020853655.1 Deltaproteobacteria bacterium | reverse complement strand
GGAAGGTCAGATAAGGGACACGCGAAACCGAACGCTCTCCGCTCCAGTAAGTGCATCGTATAGTTTCTGCCAGAAGCTGTTGTCGGACAGGTGAACGGCGCGTGTAGTCCAGCCACTTGCGGTGGTATCCGCCGCCCCGGATAGTGAAAAAACGGGAGGAAAAATGGCGGAATTTATCAAGCCGGTGTCCGGCGGGCGACACGTACGGTTCGGTAAATGCGTCGAGTCGGGAAGGACGCACTGAGTCAGATATTGAATCTTTAGAAAGCTAACAGAGACGCAAACGCTCGTTTAGCATTGATTTTCCTGGTTCGTATGTTGCGCCGGTGTGAGTCGCCGTTTCTGCAAACGTGTAGTCCATTGTGACTACATCCACTCCAGGCGTGCTGTCGGGACGATTTTACGCCGAGTTTTGCGTGCTACATGTTGCGAATCCCATCTTGAGACGGTAATCGTTCATCAAGTGTCCACTCCGCCTCGTTCGAACAAGAAGTTCTTATCGCTTTCCTGATTTGGGAGAGATTTCCGAATGACCACCCCGATTCGCGCGCTAATCGCAGATGATGACGCGCTCGTCCGCACTGCAGTGAAGAGCATGCTCGCCGCTGGCGTTCCCAATGTCGTCATTGGCGAGGTGGATAAAGGAGAGGCGGCGATTGAGGCGCTGAAGCAGCATCGGTGGGACATCCTCATCCTTGACATGTCGATGCCCGGGATGACGGGACTGGAAGTGCTTCGTGTTTCCGCGGAAGCTGGAATTTCAGTTCCTACTTTGGTCCTGAGTGTTTTTCCCGAAGAACGGGCCGCGGTTCAGGCCTTGCGTGCTGGAGCGAGTGGATTCATCTCGAAGGATTCGAGTCAGGACGAGTTTCTCAAGGGCGTTCACGCGATCCTCTCCGGAAAGAAGTATGTCAGCGATACGCTGGCCGAGAAGCTGGCTTCGGATTTGAACAGCGGAAGTTCTGATCGCCCGGATCTGTCCGAGCGTGAGTACACAGTTATGATTCAGATCTCTCACGGAAAGTCGGCCAAGGAGATCGCCGGCGAGATGGGTCTGAGCACGAAGACTGTTCGTACCTATCGCGCACGGATGATGCGAAAGCTCGGGCTCCGCTCCGATGCCGAGGTTATCCGTTACGTTCTTGGGAACGGGTTCGCTCAGTAACCTTCGCCCGCTTCATTTCTCATCAGTCGGTCTCCGGCCAAGAACTTCGTTCTCACTCTGTTTCTCAAGCCGTCTCTGGCGTGTCGTCGAGATCGAGCGGCGATATCGTCCCGGGTGCGTGGGTTTCATTTGTTCGCCCGCCTCTGCGGATTGCGAAGCGACTGGCCATGTGCAGGTGGGAACGCGTTCTCGCCGGAGGGACGTCACGCACCGGGAAGAAGGGGTGTTGCGATACACTTAGCGCGCCCGTGCACAACCCCAAAAGCTTCGACAACTTCGGTTTCCACATATCGAAAGTATGATTCCCGTCACGTGTTTCGTGGGGAATATTTTGTAATTTAGGAGAATGGTTACCGTCCAAGGATGAGTGGGCAAGATGAGTTTTTACAGCCGACCGTATCGTGGATGTGGGTGATGAAGAGGGTGTCGGGCGGCGACAATGTGGAGGAGAATATGAAGAACAATTATATCGAACTTATTCAACAGAGATTAACTACTCCAAAGAAGCGACTGACGATTGACCCGCTTGAGCAGGAGATGGTTCGGTTGTTGGCGCAGAATGGGCCGGGTCGGGAGCTCAAGTTTGTCGACTTGGTTGGGAAATTCATCGACCGTGAGCGGGACCAAAGCCTTCCTATCGCGGTCAATTGCTAGCACGGATCGACACATTCTCTCGGCAGGTACTCGGTAGCGTTTCTCTCTGACAGCGGCGTCGTGTTAGACGCGCTGCAAATGCCCGCTGCGGCGCCTTTCCATTTCCCCGCGCATCTCCTATCGTCGCTCGCGTACCTGTCCGGTAGGTGTGCACGGGAGGCAGCTCGCAATGGACTTTCGAACATTACCAAAATCCGATCTTCACGCGCACATATCGCTCTCCGCCCCGCGTGCGAGCTATGAAGGGGGCGGTGCGCCAATTCCGGCCCCACCTGCGCGATTCGGTCACCTCCATCAATTTCTCGACTACATCGTTACCGCATTTGGAGCCTACTTTCAGCGCCCAGGTAGCTCGCGCGCGGCGACTGCGAACGCGCTCGACCACATGATTTCCGACCGCATAGTCTATGCTGAGCCAAGCTTCGATCTGTTTGTTCTGACGATGAGTGGCGAGCCGCTCGAGTCGATTATCGAAGCGTGCGCGGCGGAGGTCTCCGCTCGCGCGGGTAAGATTCATGTGTCGCCTGACCTCGGGATTGCACGAGAGATACCCCAGGAACTTTGGATGCCGACAGCTGAGCGTTTGCTGAAAACAGGTTTCTTTGAAGGGGTAGACCTTTACGGGCGAGAGCTTCATACCGATGTCTCTGATTTTGAGCACTTCTTCGACATGGCGCGTTCTCGTGGCATGCGTATCAAGCTGCACAGCGGCGAAATTGGAGATCCGAGTCGAATATCCCGAGAGCTCGATATCGTCCGACCGAGTGCGATTCAGCACGGAGTTCGAGCCGCGGAAGATCCGCGACTCATGGAGCGACTCGCGAGAGATGAGGTTGTGTTGAACGTGTGTCCTACGAGTAACTTTCGACTGTCGGTGGTCGATGAGTATGCGGGCCATCCGATTCGGGCGCTGTATGATGCCGGTGTCAAAGTGACGCTGAATAGCGATGACTTTGCGGTATTCGACACCACTGTGAGCGAAGAGATGCAGAAGCTTTACGACGAGGGAATGTTCTCGTTGGCGGAGTTGGAGCGGATGCGTTT
>JADYYL010000163.1 GCA_020853655.1 Deltaproteobacteria bacterium | reverse complement strand
GCGAACATTGAAAAGTTTCCCGCGCGTTATGAGATCGACACGTTGCTGTGCATCTACTGCGGATACTGCGTCGAAGCGTGCCCGGTTGATGCGATTCGGATGGACACTGGAATCCACCCAGAGATCTACCCACCTGACCCCCGAGCTTTCGTCGAAGATAAAGAGACCTTGATGGCTCGATCTCGACTGCTCGAAGACAAGGGTCCGGAGGCGCTCCTTCGTGCGCACATGGAGCGGATGCGAGAGATTGAGAAGCATCCATTCTCCGACGACGGATACTGATCTCTCTGGTGCTCCCACCTGATGTCGCGACGATGCGAAAGATTCAGTGGATGAGGTGCCGAGTGCTACTGCGTAGGCTGAGACTATCGGGCGGGCGAGCGATGTTGCCATCTTCCTTCGTTCGGCGGTCCTTCTTCCAGCGCCCCATCTCTACGCAGTTCCCCCGGCTTCTTCCTCGTCGTCTGTTCTGTTTCTCGATCTTCGCAGCTCTCCTTTTCCCATGTGCGTCGACCGCGGCGCCGGAGAAGGGGAAGCCGACACCCCCACCGGTCGATGCTCTTGCGGAATCGTCCGAAGTTCCCGCGGACATTCCTCCTCTTCCCGACGTTCGGGATACTGAGCACACGCTGTATCTGTCGTCCCGAAACGTCTCGCTCTTTCATGAACTCCTTCTCGCCCCCGTTGCTCAGTGGCTCAAGGATGGAAAGCTCCTGTTGCGGGCCGTTCGTGACCTTCCCACTCCGCTTCGACATTCGCCGTCCTGGATCGCGCAGAGCAAACTGAACGGAGCAACGAGTGTATTGACCCCGACCGGAGAGCTGCAGTTCGTCGGAGCTTCCCTCGCCGTGCCAGGAGCTCCCTTTGGGAACTCAGCTGAGCTTCGGCAGGAGACGAATCCGGAGGTGCTCGCCCGAAAGCTCCTCTGGAACACACAATTTGCCCAAGTGCCGTATCGCGATGCGCTGTACAGCTTCGAGATGTATTGGTTCTCGCCTCAGGCGAAGCAGAAGCGAGCTGCGGGGTTCTGGATCACAGCTCTGCCGCCAGACGTGCCGGCTCCAACAGAACAAGGTGCCGCCTCGCTCGGACCGGCGGCTGGAAGTATCTTCCGGCAGGACGCGCTCTCGTTTTTTCAGCCCGCGGCGATTGCAGGATTTTCTCAGCTGTCCACGCGGTACTTTGATGCACGCGACGATCGAACGTGGATTTATTCGCCGGTGATTGCGAAGAGTCGAGAGGTTCTCGTCTCGAATCGGAGCGATCCACTTTTCGGTTCGTTGGTTAACTTCGACGATTTTTTTCCTTTCTCTTTCAAGACGCAAGGGTACACAGCGCGCGTCGTCGAGGAGCGAACGCTGCTGGTCGCGCTTCCTGCCTCCGGAAATGTGCCGCTCGAGAAAGAGATGGTTGAAGGAAATCCGATTGATCGATTTATCCACGCCCCAACCACGCCGGCGGCACCTGCGGTCATCCCGACTCCTTCGGGATCTCGTGAGAGTGTTCTTTCGGCGCATGGCACCGATCGCGGGAGCGGCGAACACTCGTTTGCTGTCTGGAACTTCGAGAGCAATGCCCACTCGGGCGCTCCGCCCTGGATTCCTACGTCTGCCGTCTTCGTTCCGAGGAAGGTATGGATTGTCGAACTCTCCGGCAAGGATCCGTTCTATCTTCTCGGTCGGCAGATCCTCGTGATCGATCAGGAGTCACAGCTCCCCGTCTATAAAGTCGTTTACGATCGCCGCGGCGTATATACGAAGACCATCGTTGCTGGTTGGACCTTCGCCGTGAGCTCGACCGATGAGTATCGCGTGCCAGTGCTCGCGTTCCTCCTCGCCATCGATCGTCGGATGTCGATCGGAATCGGCGTCTCCACTTCTTCGTTCCGCACCTTTGCCGGCAAGGATTCCAGCGCAGCCAAGAGCGTTCGGAAATACCTCGATATCACGAGTTACGGTCGAACTGCCGCGGATGGTCAGAGCGCCGCGGCTCCTTCGCCGTCTCCCATGGAAGAGATTGATGAGTGACTTGGTGCCCCTCGCTCCGAAGTAGCTTGAAGAATCTACACCGCGCATGTTCTCAAAAGTCTTCATTCTGACGATGCTCGTTCTGATGCCGTCCGCGGCTGCTGCCGAAGCACGAGCTCCCATCGTCGTGGGGGAAGGGGATTTTTCGATCGCCGTCGAATTTCGTCTCGCGCAGGGGTACCTGCTGAGTAACGAAGCGCCGTCGGAGGTCTCCGTGCAATTTGCTGATCGCGCGGACGGGCACGTCACCGACGCGACACTCAAGCTCGGCGATGGACTGGAAGATCACGCCGTCGCGGTGGCAGTGGGAACGTTGAATGGTGACGAGGGTGAGCTTGAGATCACAGGACGGCTGTATTACTGCGCCACTGACAGCCGCCTCTGCCACGTTCATATGTTGTCGGAACGTCAGCTGGTGCTGAGGCTCAAGGGTGGAGGAGGGGTGGCGCGGATTCCACTGGCGATACGTCCGAGAGTCCTCAACCTCCCTCGATAAGTCATTGGTTGGCCTCAATAAAAAAGGCCGCCACTCATTTGCGGGCAAAGGCACGTTCTTGGCCGGTCTGGTGATAACAAGAGAAGGTCTTTTGCCCGGTTCACTCACTCTCTCGATGACGCGCTCTCTATGACGCAGATGGAGCATAAGGTTGTTCGCCCACCCAGCGATCCTGCGCTGAAGCCGACCGCTCAGGTCGGGAAGGAGGGGGGTGTCGAGCGCGGCGAACTCCAAGCCCATCGGGAAGCCACTCGTCAAGGACCGGACAAGTCCAGTTCCGAACAACGTCGGGAGAATTCTCGAAGCGACGCATCGAACGAATCGCCGCAGCGCGAAGCTCCGCGCACCGAGTCCGCCCGCGGGGAGACCGTTCGTCAGGTCGTTCAGGAACTGACGGGCGTCGGCAACGGATTCCGCGACGCAGCCAACCGCCCATCGACTTCCGAAAGCCCGCGTGTCGCAAGCGCGGCAGCTCCTTCGTCAGCAGAACAGGCAGCTCAACAAACGACGGCCGGCGTCGACGCGCAGGGACGACAACTTCCTCGCGATGCCGCGGCCGCGGCGAGTCCTGCCTCGATGCCAAGCCGAGAGAGCTTCGTTTCACGCGATGGGCGCGTGCAAGCGCTCGCACCGACCGCGGGAATCGCGCAAAGTCTCGGGGCGGGACTCGAATCACGTGCCGCACAGGCAGATCTGACAGCAGCAACCGGCCGAGCCCCCGCGACGGCGCTCGAACTTCGCGGACCCGGCGCAGCGGCCGGTCCCACGGCGGCAACAGCCGCTGCCGGAACGTCTTCCGTTGTTCAACAATCCGCGGGGCAGGTGACGCGGTCTGCTGAGCTCGCCGCGGCTCCGCAGGAGAGCGGCGCCGTGCGACAACGAGAGGTAGTCCAAGAGATCGCGAATGTCGGGAGTCTACGGGTTGGAGCCGCAATGCTGACGGACGTCGAGCGGCAGGCGTTGTTAACGATGCAGACCTCAAGAGTCATCCGAGACGACGAGCGTGTCCAGTTGCAGATGGAAGCTCGAGAGATGCGTCGTTTCGAACGCGAACATTCTGTCGCGGAGACTCAGCGAGAGAGCTTGAAGTCGGAACTACGTGATGTTCGATCGCAAACTCGAGATCTGCGCGTTGCTCCTTTCGAGTCGACTCAAGCAGAGCGTGCTCCAACGAGTGCCCCCGAACGATCGGCGAAACTGCCGACGCCGGATGGTGCTCCGCTCGGAGCGTTACGGTCCGCGACCGAGGGAATTCATCGCTCCGCCGTCGAAACCGGAGTTGCGGCAGAGCTCCTCTCTCGCGTCGAACTGAACTCTCGAGAGATGCGGCTCCGAAGCCTCAAGCCGGATGGAGAGTTCTGGCAGGGCCTCGCGGATCGGGAGCAGTCTCGGATCGATTCCGACCGTCGACTCCGTCAACAGGCGGAGCTCCTCGATCGAGCTGCTGGGGGCGGGGCCGAGCGAGATCGTGCCGAAGAGAAGCGCGATCGTGCAGAGCGTGCCTCGATCCGAGATCGTCTCTGGCGACGATTCGGAAAGAGTGGAGCGCCCGCGGGTGCAGAGGCCTCCTCGGTCTTGCGAGGGGCGGAGCGCATTCGCGCGGAGCAACGGCAGCGGCAGCACCAAGTGAACCGCATATTCTGCGTTCTTCTCGGCGCCCTGGTGGCGATGACGCTGCTCGCAGCGCAGTAAGCGCTATTCCTCTTTCTGATATCCGACGAGCTCGACATATGCCTCACCGAGAGGAGTCGAATCTCCGTCAGCGAGCACCGAGCATCGACCCTCCCAGTAAGTCACGCCGGTGGTCTGCTTCGTATCGAGTTCCTGGTCCGCCACCGTTGGAACGACGGTGAAGCCCCCGACCCCCTCTACGGTCAGACGCCAGCGCGACGGGTAGCGGATCTTCGTTCGCTCGCTCGTCCAGTGAGCGAGCGGTTCAATGTGAAAGTTGCTGGCCTTAAGCGTTCGGACGGTCCCGTCCCGATGGACATACGTCCCTGCTGAAAACGGGGACGCCGAGCCGTCCGGTCGGCGGAGCTGGTACAACATCAGCTCGTCACCGTTCTTCAGCTGCAAAGCGAACCAATCCCAGCCCAACGTCTCCCGGTTCAGCGTTGAACTCGAAAACTCGTGATCCATCCATGCGCTCGCTTGCGTCACCATATGAGCGTTCGTGCCGATTCGGAGCGTCCCCGCTCCCTCGAGGCGCGTAAAGGATGAGTAGTAGGAGGCATCGCCACTGTTTGCGTCTTTCTGCGAAAGTCCCCGCTCACCGTGGAGAACGACCGGCTTCGTGGGTCGAAGACTGAGCTGTACTTCGCCAAATGCGTCCGCCGCATGGAGCGTGAGCGTGTCGCCATTCAGCGATGCGCTCCAATCGCTCACCTGGACGTTGAGGCCAGACTCCGCGGCGGATGCTTCGCCGAAGGCCCCACGACTTGCGCGCTCACCGACGAAGAATTGCTTTCCTTGATCATCAGTGAGTGCAAAGTGCGCGAGATAAACAGAGCTCGTCGCCCAACTCGAGCGAGAGGGAACCGTGGGGGATACGCCAACACGGAAGAAGGTCAGTTCAAATCCGAACGTCCTCTGCTCCGCCGTCTGCAGGTGCCCGGTAAAGTACCACCACTCGGTTCGATAGTCGGGATGTGCTCCGTGATCGCGGGGAAATGTGAGCGAATGAGCGCCGGTCGCCAGCCGGAATCCGTCGACACCAATGGGGTCTCCCTCGGCGGCGACATGTGCGCTGAGGATCCAGAAGAAGACGGTACAGAGAAG
>JADYYL010000162.1 GCA_020853655.1 Deltaproteobacteria bacterium | reverse complement strand
TATGGTGGATGGCTGAGCCAAGAAAGCTGTCCGGACCTCAGATCAAAGTGTTGGAGGCTCTCGAGGAACGGAAAGAACCAATCGGGTTTGCTGCGATATCCCTCTGGGAACTGGCTCGCATGCACCAGGCTGGGCTGTTGGACACCGTCGACCCTCTCGAGATCTTTCTTCACGGAATCGAGACGCATCCGCTGATCGCAGTCATCCCATTAAGCGCGACCATTGCTGCTGAGAGTGTTGCTCTTCCGGAAGGATTTCACAAAGATCCAGCAGACCGTCTGATCGTTGCCACGAGTCGGTGCCATAACCTGAGGCTCCTTACTGCGGACAAGCAGATTCGAAAATGGGGGAAGGTTCCGCTCGTTTAGGCGCTCTCTCTGCTAAGGAACCTCTGAATAAGTCCCCAGCCGGGGCCCCAATTTTTTACAATTGAATAGGGTCAGCCGCTCGGGAATCCGGGAGTTTCAATCTCCAGCGAAATCTCGGAGGGAACTCCTCGCTCCGGTCGTTCTTGAACAACGTTCGAAATGCCCTCAACGCTGACTCGGCCGTTCCAATCCGTCGTTAGGACCCGACATTCGTGGTACCGATGAGAAATTGACGTAGTGGTCCGACGTTGATGTCATTGCGGAGCTCGAGCTCGCCGGCTGGAGTAATGCGCACTTGCCCCAGAGCGATCGCCTCAATCGCGGCAGGGAGGATTTTGTGTTCTTCGGCAAGGATTCGAGCTGAGAGAGTTTCAATAGTGTCCCCGCCAAGAACCGGGACACGTGCCTGCGCCACGATTGGTCCCGAATCCACATCCGGAGTGACGAAGTGCACAGTGCAACCGGATTCGGACGCCCCAGCCTCCAAAGCGAGCCGCTGTGCGTTTGCGCCTTTGAAAGCAGGCAAGAGCGATGGGTGAATATTGAGGACCTTCCGATCGAAGCCGTCAATAAAGCTCGCCGTGATAATCCGCATGAATCCAGCGAGAACGATAAGGTCGAGCTTATAGGGGAGGAGCGTGTGAAGGAGCGCCTCGTTAAACGCTTCACTTGAGCGCTCCTTCGGCTTTCGCTCGACAATCTCGATGGGAATATTTGCCTGTCGGGCAAAGTCGAGCCCCATCGCCGTCGGTTGATCGCTGAGGACCACGGCGACCTCAGCGCTGAGCTCGCGTCGGTCTTTCGCGCGTAGGACCGCGGCAAGATTGGATCCTCGTCCTGAAATCAACACGCCGATTCGAAATGCCATCCTTCCTCTTTCGGCAGGGTCCTCACTTTGCATACGCACTGGGATCTGTGCTCGCGAGCCGTTTGCCGCCGCCGGGGAGCTCCTGCGCCCTATCCCCATCGATTCGCGGTGTGGTACTATAATGGATATTCTCGAGGCCGAACAATGACCACTCGTATCAGACTTCTCGTATTCGTCGGTATCTTTGGACCAGTCGTCGCCCTCGCCGACGGTCCAACGCATTCGGAATCGGACGCCAACAGACCGCCGGCTGGCAACGGGGTGCCCTCAGAGAACTACGGTAAGAAAGACCTCCTTCCTGGCGAGGAGGTTCGGACCCCGACTGGCAAAACGATCAAGGTGTGGACAACTGAGGGACCGATCCCGGTCTCTCCTGCGCCGGAGCCGTTTGCCAAGCCACAGCCCGATGTCGACTCTGTGGGTGTCGTTATAGACGGTCGGCGACCTCACCTTGAACCCCGCGTGCCAAGTGACTCGTTCGACGTCGGTGCCCCTCGGACGCCCGATGCTCCTCGCGTTCCTCCGGGTGCCTATCCAAATGTCGGCACTCGTCGATAAGAAGAGTGACAAATCCCTGCGCCTTGCGTCCACGTTTTTCAAACGTGTCGTCGTACGCTTGAATGGCGCCTTCCTTGAACATTCAACGTCCCCCTCGTGGCGCTCAATGTTTGAGCAGGCGCCAAGGTGGCGTTTGGCGGATGTGAGAAATCGCGTCTGCAATGCTGAGAACGAACGCGGGATCCAACTAAGAATCGAGAGCGTCTTGCCACTTCCATTTCGGAATTGTCGAACGTTCTCGTGACACTCTGACTCACTCTATCGAGCGTGTATGTCCTCTCCATTTTATATCGTTGACGGCTCCGGCTACATCTTCCGCGCGTTCTACGCCGTGCACTCTCTGACGACGAAGACCGGTTTCCCCACGAATGCGCTCTTCGGATTCACGCGCATGATGACAAAGCTGATCCGCGAGATCGGTGATGCGCGCCTTGGGGTATGCTTCGACCTCGGAGAGCCCACATTTCGGCACGCGATGTACGATCAGTACAAAGCGAATCGTGACGAGTGCCCTGAGGATCTCGTGAAGCAAATGCCGTATTTCCGGAAGATTGTACGAGCGCTCAATCTCGAGGTGCTCGAGCAGGCGGGCGTGGAAGCCGACGATATCATCGGATCGCTCACGCTCCGTTTTAAAAGCGAAGCCCCGATCATTATCGTCAGCGGAGACAAGGATCTCTGCCAACTCGTCGGACCTGGAGTCACCGTGTGGGATGCGATGCGCGATATTCGCTACGATCCAGCCGGTGTGAAAGCAAAGTTCGGCGTCTATCCCGAACAGATCATCGACTATCTCACCCTCGTCGGGGATTCCTCGGATAACGTGCCAGGCGTGAAAGGCATCGGGCCTAAGACGGCCGTGCAGCTTCTCGAACAGTTCCACACTCTTGACGCAATCCTGGAAAATCCCGCGCGGATCACCGAGATCAAGGGGCTTCGCGGCGCAAGTTCGATTCGGACGAAGATAGAAGAGGGTCTGGAACTTGTCCGCCTCAGCAAGCGCCTGGTGACGTTAAAAACTGACGTGGCGCCGTTTCATGAATGGGCGAGCTTGGAATCGTTCCAGCTCCGTGATCCGGATGCCGACGCGCTGAAAGCGTTGTTTCAGGAGCTCGAGTTCGATGCGTTGCTCACCGGGCTTTCTGGTCGTTCGGCCGCTCCCTCGGCAGAGAAAATTCAAAAACAGTATCACTGTGTGAACGCCGAAAGCCTGCGTGATGTGGTCGCCGTGTTGCAACGCCAGCCAGCATTTGCGTTTGATACGGAAACCAGTTCGCTCGATCCACTCACCTGCGATCTTGCCGGAATCTCCATCTCGTGGAGAGAAGGGGAGGCCTACTATTTTCCCATCGGTGCGAAAGTCGACGCCGATCGTAACTTGCCGATAGAAGCAGTGCGCGCCGCTCTCGGTCCGATCTTCGCCGATCCGACGAAGAAGAAATACGGCCTGAATCTGAAGTATGATCTCGCAGTACTTCGCACTCACGGATTTGTGGTCGAGGGTATCGCCTTCGACTCCATGCTTGCCTCCTACGTTCTGTCCCCTGATCGTCGACAGCACAATTTGGCCGCTCTCACAGAGCGCTACCTCGCAGAGTCGATGGAGAGCTTTTCGACGCTCACCGCAGGGAAGGATTCGATCTGCGACGTTCCGCTCGACGATGTCACTCGTTACGCCTGTCATGACGCCGAGGCGTCATTTCGACTTGAGGAGAAGCTGTCTCACGAACTACTGGAGCGTGATCGTGCGGCGGGACATACCGATTCCGCGACATTCCCATCCCTTCAGTATGTGCTGCACTCGATCGAAATGCCTTTGGTGCGAGTGCTCGAGGACATGGAGCGCAATGGCATTCGGCTCGATCTCGATCTGCTCAATCGGTTCGCCAGTGAGTTTGTGGCCGAACTCGCGACACTAGAGCGCGACATTCATGCGCTTGCAGGCGAACCGTTTAACATCAACTCGCCCAAGCAGTTGAGCGTCGTACTCTTTGAGAAGCTTGCGATTCCGAGTGCCGG
>JADYYL010000161.1 GCA_020853655.1 Deltaproteobacteria bacterium | reverse complement strand
ATCGGTTCGGCTGAGAAGGTCACCCGTTCGCCGGTGAAAGAGGGATACATGGAGGCGCGCTTCACCATCATGAAGCGACTCAAAGGCTTCGATGAGATTCTCGGCGACAAGGTCTTTGTGTTCACGCCGGATAAGCCGGAGAACTGCGGTTACCCATTCTCTCCAGGGCAGGACTACGTCGTTTTTGCGCAAGGAAATCCGGCAGGCCTACGAACGACGAGCTGCCTGGGAACAGTCTATCTCGATAATGTGACCGGAGAGATTGATTCGCTGCTGAAGCTTTCCGATGCGGCTGCGTCTGCCTCTCGTGCGACGGTCACCCTCTCGCCCGCGCCCGGCGCTCCGAAGATTACTGCGACACCACGGACCCCACCGACACCAAAGACGGATTCCCCGCCGCTCCTCGATCTCGGAGACGAATAACCTGCAACAAGAGCGAGCTGGTACACTCGATCGGTTCGTCCGGCGATGCGGCTGTCACGCCTTCGCCGAGAAACGGAAGGTCCCCGGAGGGACCGTTCAGACGAAAAGGGCTTTCCGACAGTGGCTCCGATAGAGCGCCTCTGATCGGCTCCACGACCTCAGCGATGACATGTCGACGAGTGCAGCAACCGTGAAGCGACACTCGCTGTGCTCGCTTGCTGACACTCTCTCGCTCTACGCTTGCGGTGTTGGTTGGGTTTCGGACCACCATGGGAAACGAAGCAAGCTCTGATGAGGTATCAGAGCTTGCTTGAAACGCCGCGGAAGACGCTTTCTAGAGGGCGTGTCGCTTCAGGTCTTCTGCCAGTTTGGTGGACTCCCAACTAAACGAGCCGTCGTTACCGGCGGGGCGACCGAAGTGACCGAAAGAAGCTGTCTTTTGGTAGATCGGCTTCAGGAGATCGAGCGAGGTGATGATACCGCGCGGCGAGAAGGAGTAGCATTCACGCACCGCGGCGACGATCTTCTCTTCCGCTACCTCCGCCGTTCCGAAGGTATCGAGATAGATCGAAACTGGCTCGGCGACGCCGATTGCGTAAGCGAGCTGAATCTCGCACCGCTTTGCGAGCCCGGCCGCAACGACGTTCTTTGCCACGTAGCGAGCCGCGTATGCCGCAGAGCGATCGACCTTCGAGGGATCTTTTCCTGAAAAGGCCCCGCCACCGTGGCGACTGTATCCACCGTATGTATCAACAATGATCTTCCGACCCGTGAGTCCGCAGTCTGCATGCGGACCGCCAACCACGAATCGACCCGTCGGGTTGATCAAATACTTCGTCGAACGGTCGAGGAGATTGCCCGGGATAACTTTCCGGACGACCTGATCGATGACATACGATTCCAGCTCTGCCGTTGAAACGTCGGGCGAATGTTGTGTGGAGATAACAACTGTATCGACGCGCTTTGGAATTCCGTTCTCATACGCAACCGTCACCTGCGATTTCGAGTCGGGTCGGAGGTAGTTGACCTTGTTCGCACGTCGTTGCTCGCTGAGTTCCTGCAAGAGTCGATGCGAGAGGAAAATCGGAAGAGGCATGAGCTCTTTCGTCTCATCGCACGCGAAACCGAACATCAAGCCTTGATCTCCAGCACCCTGCTCCGCGAACTTGCCCTCGTTCTCGTTGACGCCCTGAGCGATGTCCTGTGACTGCTTGGTGACATTGATGATGACCTGTGCGGTCGCCGCATCGAACCCAACATCTTCGCTGGTGTAGCCGATGTCCGCGATTGTTTGTCGCGCGACTTTTTCGTAGTCAACGTTTCCATTGCTGGTGATTTCCCCAGCGACCACGACCATCCCGGTCTTGACCAACGTCTCGCACGCAACTCGACTCGCGTTGTCTTGAGCCAAGAACGCATCCAGAATCCCGTCGCTCACCTGGTCGGCAACCTTATCCGGGTGCCCTTCGGAAACTGACTCTGATGTAAAAAGAAATGATTTCATTTCGACCTCTCCCTTCACGGAATATTCCGCATCGATAACTCGTTTCTGAGGCAAACACTTCTTGAGTTTGAGGTGTAAAGAAATCTCCATTCACGCGTGGCTCAGCCTCATAGGAGCCACAAGATAGGAGATCTCAGATCAGAGATCCCAGATCCGAGGTCTCAGACCAAGGATCTGAGACCTACGTCATCCCACGCGATGCGGACCTGACCAGCTTCGCGAAGGAGCGCATTGGGGCCGAACCGCACCACTGAGTGATCCAACCAGAGCGGCTCGCTTTCGAGCACGCAAGGTTGAAGAGCAAAGCAATGAAGCCATTCGACTCGAACCACTCCTGAGGTGGAGATGGAAGCGGTTCGACCATTCGCTCGCTCGGACGTATCGAGGATTGTCGCCTCAACGAGCGCCGTGCAGAGCAACGGGCAACGCAGTGCAAACGTTGCGTAACCAACGACGGAATATCTCCTGCCGCGGGTTAACAAAGATAGATATGCGGTGTTGTCTGAATTGGCACGCGGGAATTTCCGACGAATCGCGTCGCGTTGAGAGACGAGACAGCCCACTGATGAATGAAATGTGAGTTGTCAGGCGCTTCGACTCGTTATCAAACGGCCGGGCAGAATGGCTGCAGAGAGCGACATTCGCGAAGCAACGGCCT
>JADYYL010000160.1 GCA_020853655.1 Deltaproteobacteria bacterium | reverse complement strand
TCGTGCTCCTCCTCGCCTTCGTCATGTGCATGATCTTCTTCTGCCAGAGCCTCGGCCGCTTCCTGTGCGCGAAGTCGTTCGCTCTCGGCGTCTCCGGGGATCTTCAGATCGTTCGACTCTCGGTTGAATCCCGCGAGCGCCCAATTCCAGTTTCCTGCTTGGCCGCGGAGTTTCGCCGCCCCGTAAATCTGATCGTCCGCGGTTGCCGTTCTGACATTCACCTCTCCGGTCGCCGCGGAGCCGATCGCACTTTCGGGGATGAAGTCATCGCTCATGTTGACCAAGCCGCCGATGGCATTGCTGCCGTACAGAAGGGTCTCTGGTCCCCTGAGAATTTCGAACTGAGTGACGCTGCTCGGATCAATCGTGACGGCGTGATCCTCGCTCATACTCGAGAGGTCGAACGTGCCCACGCCATTCTGAAGAACGCGGATCCGATCGCCGGCGTTTCCCCGAATGACCGGACGGCTCGCCCCCGGCCCGAAGGACGTCGAACTCACACCAGCTTCGGTCCCCAGCGCTTCTCCGATCGTCGTATTCCCTTGCCGAACGGCCTGTTCGCGACTGATGACGCTCGCCGCGGAACCGTACTCGAGAGCACTCGGTGCCAAGGGGTCCGCAGTAATGAATAACTCGGCGCCATCCGCATGACGTGGCTCATCGGAGCGGGCTTCTCCCGCACCGCACAACACCACTAATCCAGTAGTAAATACAAGAATTGCTCGAAGTTGGAGTGGAGACATAGGCCCTCTAGCTAGGATTCACTGAAAAACCTCTAACGCTAATGCAAACCCATTGTCAATAAGCGCTTATGTTGCCCTGAGAGCGAACATTGCCTACTTAGGACGGGTGATCATAAATCCCCACCCTCCGCTGACGAGCTTCCCTATCGCTCTGGCCCTGCTCCTCGTCGCATTTGAGGTCTGGGTGGCGGCCCGGCGACCGTCGGCGGCGCCAGTCGGTGAGGTACGGATCTTTCTCGTGATCGCACTCCTCCTCGCCGTGTCTGCCGCGTATTACTCGGGATTCTGGGGGCTCGAATACGCCGCAGACCCGTCCATGCTCAGGCCTCTCACTGAGCGCGAGGCCTCTGATCATCAGGCGTTCGCTCGCGTTGCCCTCATTCTCAGTTTTCCATTCGCGCTATTCGGCTATCTCGCAAGCGCGCGCCCGCAACGCGCTCTGCGGACTGTGTATTTTGTGTGCCTCATGGGCCTCGCCATGACACTCCTATGGACAGGATTTCAGGGCGGGAGGCTGGTATTCGAGCGCGCCGCCGGCGTTTCGAAGGTCGCGGAATAACCGCAGAGGGAAAACCCTTTAGTGCGTGCTCCGTTTGCGCCGATACACTCTTCAGACCAAAATCTCCCAGTATTTGCGAACCCATGGCGCTGCCGAAAGACACACACACGAACATTCTTCGGCCGGGGACGATCATCCTCGTCGATGACGACGCGAATTTCCGAAACGAGATGCGCGAGATTCTCGAAGAAGAGGAGTTCGATGTCGTTGCGGTCGAAAGTGCAAATCATGCTCTCCGACACCTTCAATCACGCCCCTGGAACTGGACCCCTTGGCTCGTCATCACGGATCTCGTGATGGACGGCATGGGAGGCTATCATCTGCTCCGACGCCTGAACGAACTCTATCCCAACAAGAATATTCCGATGATCGTTGTCTCTCGACTTGGTTCGAGTGAGGACGTGCTCGAAGCGGAGATGGCGGGCGCGGCGGCCTATCTCACTAAGCCCGTCGAGCCGCAGAAGCTTCTCGAGACCCTGCGAAAAGTCACGACACAGAAAAAGAAAGAAGTGAAAATTACGATGAGCTCTAAACTCATCTGAGATCCGGAGCCCGATATCTACTCGGGCAGTTTCCGGTGTTCCCCTCGCGTCCACAGCGGAGCGTCCTTTCCCTCCGCCGCCAACACCCAGCGCGACAACACGAAGAGAAGATCGCTTAAGCGGTTGAGATAAATCATCACGTGCTCCCCGCCGTCACCCTCGCGGGCATTCAGCGTCACCACAGTGCGCTCGGCACGCCGACAGATCGTTCGCGCCAAGTGGAACATCGCCGCGAGCTCACTGCCGCCGGGAAGGATGAAAGACGTGAGCTCTGGAAGAGCTTCTCCGTAGCGGTCGCAGAGGCGCTCGAACTGTTCCGCGTGGGAGGGAGCTGCGCGCCACATCCCGGGATACTCGGCCTCCGGCGGGGTAGCGAGCTCGGAGCCGAGATCGAAGAGTTCCTGCTGAATGTATTCGAGTAATGGTCGCAACGAAGCGGTTGGCGCGGTGAGTCGCTCTTTCGCCAAACCAATCGCGCTATTCAGTTCGTCAACGTCGCCGTAGGCCGCGACGCGCGCATCGTCCTTCCGCACACGCTTCCCACCGACAAGGCCGGTTTCTCCCTTGTCTCCCGAACGGGTGTAAACTCTGTTGATGCGAAACGTCATGCTCGTGTCCTCTTTCTCAAGTGAAGGTCGGAATGCCAGCGCCGACAGTGCGGCGCTTCGGGGCGAAATTCAGAGGTGCACTCCTCAACGAAACGAATGCTGGGACGAGAGACGAGGGACCCGCGGATTGAGTCGGAGTTCCCCAGCAGAGTTTCGCAGTACAGCTTCGAAGTAGAGTGTTGAACAACCTCTCCTTAGACAGTCGAGTCAGGGGAAATCCTGCTACTCACTTTCAATGCCGAAGCGTTCCAGCTCTTTGCCCACAACCTTGACCAGCTCTGGTCGGTCAAGCACGAGCTTCTTCGCGACGCCAACGGCCTCGTCGATCTCTGGACGCGTCTTCGAAATCTGCAGGAGAGCGAGCGCAGCTTCTCCGTTGACGAAATCGGCATTTGCCACGAGCCGTCGCAGGTTGTCTCTGACAGAAGGACTGTTCTCCACAATCAGCGCGCGCACATACACGAGGGCGGCCAGCTCCCGAATCAACACGCGCTCGTCGAACGCTGTGGCGACACGCGGCTTCTTCGGATCCGAATTCAGCAGCACGGCAACGTCGAAACGCTCCAACTTCCGCTTGGCGTCCGCAGTTTTCCCGTCAACGACGTCCGCAGCAGCAAGATAGATCTCACCAACTCGACTATACGTGCTCGCCGAATAGCCACTCGTAAGCGAACGGAGGGAGTCTTCAAAAGCGCGCCGCTTGTCGACACCACTGCTCTTCTCCCCTTCTATCGCGACGCCGGGGAGGATTTCCTTCTGGAAAATCTCCTGCGCGGAGCTAAATCTCTCTGCCGTCTCCCCCGTCACCTTTGCGCGACTCCCTTCGAGAGATTCCCACACCCAGAGCGCGAGCACCGCGAGCACGAGAAGTGCGATCGCCTTTGGCCAGTGAACCCGCAGCAAATCTTCTAGCTCGCGGGATTCCAGATCGGTGCGCTCGATCGTATGAGCAAGGTTGTCGAGCGCTCCGCCGACCCGCTTCGCCTTCCGCTCTTCACTCGATAATTTCTTTTCCGCCAAGTTTGTCGCCTCGGTGGATCGTGTCTCTCCTGTCACTGCGTCTCTCCTCGCTGGTTGAGCGCCATTGAAGCGCCACTGAGCCTGCCATATCGGCGGGCTACATTTTGTATTTAAAATCGTCCGGATCGAGATCTGCGAGCAAGTCCGCCCACTGATCTCGCTCGATATGGGAGAAGTCCTGCTGTTCGCCCTGGACCGGCTCTTCGGTTTCTCCTTCCTCGCCCGATTCCTCTGCGCTCCCGGGAGCGCCCTCTGACAACGGGGAATCACTCTTCACGATCGCGACCTGCGCCTGCGCAAGAACTCTATTCGACACGAAGATTGGCGCGTGCACACGCACCGCCAACGCGAGTGCATCGCTTGGCCGCGAGTCGATGATATGAAGTGAGTCGCCGACGCGAACTTCGATATTCGCAATGAAAGTGCTGTCGCGAAGATCCGAGATCACGATTCGCACCACACGACCGCCAAGTTCCTCGATAGAGTTCCGAAGAAGGTCGTGTGTCATGGGCCGAACAAACGGAACTTGCTTCAGCGCAGAGGCAATGGCGGTCGCCTCGGCTAGGCCGATCCAGATGGGAAGCGCCTGCTCACCACTCGCATCCTTGAGGATCACGATCGGCGCGTTTGATCCCGG
>JADYYL010000159.1 GCA_020853655.1 Deltaproteobacteria bacterium | reverse complement strand
AGCGAGTCGTCATTCATCAAGCCCCGCACCATACCAGCGTTCTCCGAAACATCGGAGAGCCGGAAACCGCAAAACCCACTTTCTCTATTATGGGAGCGGATTTGCCCCCGTTACTTTCGCTTTTGCCCGACACGCACTTTGCCCGGAGCCACCTACCGGCGCAAGAAAGATAAAGAATTCAGACCATTAGAGCGCAGGCCGACGAAGATCAACCTAGGGTACATCCGCCGCTCGTCGCCGGCGTGCCGCCGCAACCCCTGCAAGGGTCGCCAAAGCGCCAAGGGAAAGCACAAGGGAAGCCACGTCGACCCTTCCCTTTTCATGCTTCAGAACGGTCACTTCACTTGTCGGTGTAAGTGTCATGAAGTTATTCGTTCCCATCGAGATCGGAACATCCGACTTCCACTTCGGATAGTAGGAATACTTGAGTAGGTGCGGCTTGCCCGGGCAGTTCGTCCGCAGGGTCATGAGATGGAACTCCGCGTTCAAGGAGGCTTCGCATCGGTCGGTGATGCGCGCTGGGAAAACGATCTCGGCCTCGCCGGGCAACGCCACTTCAGCCGCTCGATCGAAACGCTGAATATCCAAGTAGCGGTAGCGCTGCTCTCCATTGGTCGTGAACCGGATCACGCGAAGCTGGTTCTCCCCAGTAAACGTCACCTCCGCCTCGCCCTGCGCGGGAAGGGTCTCCCCGTCGAGAGCAACAGAATAACCGTCGGAGTGTATCTTCAGTCGCGTGGTGCCCGGCGACAAGCCGAGGAGTGGGAGCGCGAGCTGATGATGGGTGTGCTGCTGATTTGATCGCACGACGTCAGGATCAAACCCGCGATCGGCGACGAAAAGTTCAAAGGCCGTCGTGCTCTGAAGATCGACGTTCCCGTCCCAGCTCAGCAACAGCCCGTTGGCATAACTATGACGATCCTCTCGACGGGTCTCCCATCCACGGTCAGCAACGCGGGCACCGTGATACCACTCTCGAAGCAGGAACCCTGAAAGGCGCCGCGGATCGATTCGCTCTCCCGCGGCGTTAACGGCTGGAACAAGCGACGTATCAAAGACATATCCAGCGTTCCGAGTTCGATCGTACCGCGGAAGATTCACCAAAGTGGTCAGCGGATCGTCAAAAGAGAGAATGGGCAGTGGACCGTCGTAGACCTCGACATTCGTCGCAGGCTTCCGGAGCCGGAAGAGCGTGATGAATTGCCCTTGATAGAGCTTATCGACTTTGCCGGACTTTTCGAACTCGACGGCGATCTCATGTGTCGTCGCGATGTGGTAGTTCACGCCAAGCGCTTCCATCATCTCTATCGCGCGTGGAATATCCTTTCCCGGTGGAACCATTCCCGGCGGCCAGCCAGCGCATGTAGCGCTCGTCAAACATTGGAGGAAGTAGCCGATACCCGAATACGTGGCGGAGTTGACGATTCCACCTTCGACGATCTCGTGAGGAGTAAGTGCGGGGAGCAGCTCGAAAGCTCGGACGGATCCAAAGATCCCGTTGTTCATGTCACTCGATTCGAAGGAGACGCGAGACGGTGGAAGCTTCGAGAGCTCCGCAACGAGGTCGAGGAACTCCGGTCCTCCGGCACGCACTTCGATTCCGTCGAAATTCCAACGCGCCCAGGTTCGCGCCTCCAGAAATGCCTGATCCGGCGGAACAAGGAACCACAGCGGTATCAAACTTGCGACGAAAGCGACCGGCGGCAGGAGCGTTTCCAGCTTCGCATATGCCACGACGATCAGAACAAACATCGCGAAGTAGACCTGGTGCCAAAGGCGGACATCGATGAATGCCGTCGAGCTGAACACCCGATTGGAGAAGAAGAACAGGAGCGAGAGAACCGCGAACATCGTCGGCACAATGACTGCCCGTGAGCGACACTTCGGAATCAAGGAGAACGCGAGGCACAAAACACCTGCGACAACGAAATACACTCGTTCGGCCCACTCAGTCGTCGTCCAGAGCGAGACCCCCCAGTTGCCGCCGAAGTCAGAGCTAAACGGCTTGTAGAAGACGAGCGGTATGAGCCACCACGCGATGAGGCCAGCTCCAGCGATAGCGCTCGCGTAGAAGGGAATGAGGCGCCTGATGTCGAGACGACCACGGAGTATCTCCACGAGGTCAACGGCGGCGAACACCACTCCAAACAGGAGGAGGAGGAGGAAACCGTAGAAGTGGGAAAGGGCCGCGGCGGCAGCAAGGAACGCAAACGTCGCCGAAAATCGGAGTTGGGCCCTGGCGCGAAAAAGCTCGCCGATCGCGAGCGGGACAAAGATGAACGTCCATGAATTCCCGATCATTCCCGCAAGCGCCGAAAACACGTTTCCGCCCCACATGCGATGTGCGTCGGTATAGAGGAACGAGATCGCGCAGAGCTGTGCAATGACGCCTGAGACCCGCGAGAGACCCATGCCGCGAACCATGAAGTGAAAGGACAACGGGAGCAGTACTGAGCCGACGACCGTGATCAGCTTGAACGCGATGTAGGGATGGATCACCGTCGAAAGGAGACCCCCAGCGAGATAGGAAAGCGGGAAGTAGAACTGAAACAGCTCGAACCCAGCCCAGAAATCGTATGAATAATGAATAATCGTGGCATGTTGGAGAAGAGCGTCGCGCGCGTTGAGCATCAACACGGGATGAGCTGGGTTGTCGCCACCAGAAGGAATCCCCGTGCTCAGAAGCGAACTCCAGGGAACTTCAAAAAGCATGATGAGAGAGCCCAGTAGCGAAACGAGAATTTCGGTCGCCCTCTCTCTCCAGCTTACGGTAGAAACGTAACGTTGGGGTTCTGTCATAGTGTTCGGTCTCGCAGTCGAGGAGATCCGAGTGCCCCGAGAACGACATTCAGATCGAACATTGAAAACCGCGCTCCTGATCCTCCGTCAACTTCGCCCTCATCAGTGGGTGAAGAATCTCTTGGTATTTGCGCCGCTCTTCTTCTCAGAGAGTTGGACGCTTCCCCTTGCGCAGCGCAGCCTCGCCGCATTTGTCGTCTTCTCTCTGCTGGCGTCTGCCGGATACTGCCTCAACGACCTGCTCGACTACGAGAAAGACAAGAACCATCCGGTGAAGCGCTCTCGGCCGATCGCTTCAGGCGCGCTTCCCAGACGAGTCGCTTGGCTTTGCGCAACACTGCTCGCGCTCACCGCGATGCTCATCGCTTTCGCATTCAGCCGGTCGCTCTTCGGTGTTGCTGGAATCTATCTTGTTCTTCAGCTGAGCTATTCGCTCTTGCTCAAGAATATTGCCATTCTTGATCTGTTGGTGCTCTCGACTTTCTATGTGCTCCGAGTGCTCGCTGGGGCCGTCGTCACCGGCATCCTACCGTCCACGTGGATCATCACGTTTACTTGGCTCATCTCGCTCATGCTCGCAACTGGCAAACGCTACAGCGAGGTGGCGCATCGTGGCACCAGAGCCCAGCTCTCCCGGCCGGTTCTCTTGCGCTACTCTCCGCAACATCTGCGCCAATTCGTAACCGCGTTCGGCGCGTTGTCGATCATGTGCTACATCCTCTGGTGCCAAGAAGCGATCGGACGCTGGAGGTTCTCGACGTTCGAAATTCTGCCGAGCGTCCTCATCGTGAGCTATGGGATCCTGCGTTATACGCTGCTCGTTCTTCAAAAGCGGTTCGACGACGACCCGACCCGAGGACTCCTCGGCGATCCCCCGATTATCGCTTCCGTCGTTGTGTTTCTGCTCTATTTGGGCGCGGTGATTTATGAGTTCTAGAATAGTCCCGTTGTTCGCCCTGATGCTGGGAGTGCTCGTGCTCAGTGCTGCGCAGGAGGCTCGGGCTTCGTTTCTGCGCATGCAACCGACAGTCACCGTCACGGTGCAGGATTCGGCGCAGGCCGTGCAGATTCGTTTCTCCATCCGGAACGAAGGAGACGAAGCCGCCGTCGATGTGGGTGTCGAGATCCCAAGTCTCAATGAAGCATTCTTTCTCTCCCCGAAGTTGATGAACGGACAGGAGGCGGAGATCGAAATGAACATTCCGGCCGAGAAACTTCGGCTCGGCATGCCAGGGCGATATCGAGTTCCCTATCGAGTGACGTACAAAGACTTGAATCAGTACCGATTCTCGTCCCCTTCTTCCTTTGAGATCGTTCTTCCTCCTGCGCCAGGAGAGGTGCTCACGGCCAAGCAATTTGGAGCTTCCGAGCCTGCGCCGATTCGACTCGCGCGAGAGACTTCGACTTCGTTTACCATCGTCAACATCGCGGAGACACCGATCACGGTGAATGAGATACGCGGCTTGACGGCTGCCGAAATCATCATGGTTCCGGCATTTCCAAAGTTGCCTTTCGAACTGAAGCCGAGAGAGTCATTCGACCTGAGCTTGGATCTTCGCAATGTGAGTGCGCTCATCGACTCGTCGTATCTGAGTTTCTTCGTCGTCTCCGGGGTGTCGGGCGACAAGCACTTCGCCGAGCTCTTCACGTTCCAGTTGCAGATCGTGAATGAAACGGAAAACGCGCGAATGTTCCTGGGACTGCTCCTTTCAGGAGTGGTTATCGTGACGTTCTTCATGCTTCGACAGCAGCGTCGCCGACGTTAGGAAAGCTCTGAGAGGAACCAGTCTCTCAGAGGAACTTCTGCTCAAACGCCTTTCGATTTTCCACGATGCGATGACGAAGCGTCTGAGCTTGCTCGTTCAGAGCGGATGGGAAGACGACGCCCAACAAACGGGAGCATTGCGACCGTTCAGTCGTCACACGCCACAACGACTCGCCCTGCGCTCGGATCACACATCATTCGCGCGAAGAACATCAGCAAGGGAGAGCATCTCTGAACCGGATGTCTGAGGGGGCCACTCTGTGCGCTTCTCTTCGGAGAAGTACACTGCGCTTGTTGGAACTCCGAAGAAGTCCGCCACGTGCAGCAAACCGCTGTCGACTCCAAAGACCCGTCCCGCACAGCGAATGGTTTCGATGACTCGAGGAAATGGGAGCACGCCCACGAGATTCGTGGTCCCGCCGGCGGCAACGGCGATCTTCTCAGAGATTGCGCGATCCGCAGGCGCACCAAGCAAATAGACAGGAAGCGAGTCGGAGCGATATCGCTGAGCGAAGCTCACGATTCGTACCCAGTCCTCGATTCCGAGTCGACGTTGTGCGGACTGAAGACCGCCAAGAACCACGACGCGATAACGACCGGGTGCGCCGGGAGCTTCCGACAATCGGGGCGGAGTCATTTCGAACGAACCTTGCCGGAGCAATGGCCCCGCAGCACTTGCGAAGAGGGCCTGAAACGCGTCGAACGCCGAGAGCGCTCGCGGATTGTACGGGATCTGCTCATCAAAGTAATCGGCTCGGGGATTCGAACTGAATCCGATGAGCTTCCCGCCGGGCCGCGCAAGACGGGCAGCAAAGAGCGTCGCGAGCCCGTGAAATTGTTCGGAGTTCAGAACCACGTGAAAACGCCGGCGACCTCTCAGCAGAGCGATGAAATCAGTCGGTCGGTCATACAGAAGGTGGGGAATGTTGAGATACTGTGCCCACGGCGCATTACGCTGCTCCACCACCCAAAGAATCTGCCGGATGTCGATCGAGAGCCTCAGTGCCGCACGAGTAAGAACGACGAGATCGCCAAGCCCGCCAGGGCGCAGGACCGCAACGTTCTCGATGGTGCCAAAGTATCGACCTGTGAACCATTCGCGCCCCGGAGCGGCGCGTGACATCCAATCGAGAGAACGAAGCCAGAGCGTGCTCATGTACACTTCTCGAAAATCGGCAGCGAGGAACGATGACGAGTATGATTCACAGAGCCCTCTCTCGCGCGCCGATCTGTTCGAACGACGCCCGTTTCTTTCGAGTCGTGCTTACCGGACCGAGCGTGGATGCGGGATCTCGTTGCAACGCGCACACGCTCTGCGCGCCCATGACGAAAAACGAAATGCATCGTCGTCACTCTTGGACCTCTCAGAACGACTCGCGAACTCAGTGCACTCATTTGAAACCGCGACCATTGGAGAGAAACTTCTGAGCATTCTCAAGAACGAGGCTCACATACGGATCGCCCATCGAAACTGGCGCTCAGGAAGTTCGTTCGCCCGCCGGACCCCCAGAGGGACGGCGAACGGCGTCATCGCGAAGCGCCGCTCTTCGATCGGTGCTCTCCCGGCGGAGCTCACGGGAAGTCTCCATGCCGGGCCCCGGATTGATTCGACGCAGCCGCAGCATCAATGACGATGAGCGTTTGAGCTGTGCATCTTGCGTGTCGCGTCGCAGACCGTCACTTATGATTCGGTCCGTTCCAAGCATCTTCCACCCATTCAGAGCAGACTCGCCAACAACGCTTTCTGCGCATGCAACCGGTTCTCGGCTTGATCGAAAACCACCGAATCCTCCCCTTCGAGAACGCTCTCGTCAACTTCAAGACCACGATGGGCGGGAAGGCAGTGCATAAAGATGGCGTCGGGCTTCGCGCAGCTCATCAGCTCGGGCGTCACCGCGAAGCCGAGAAATTCTTGGAGCTTACGGCCGGTGATTGATTCCTGACCCATGGAGATCCAGACGTCAGTGTAAATGACGTCAGCACCGTCGGCGGCCTCGCGCGGATCGGAGGTAAAGCTGATCGCTTTGCTCTTCCTCCGCAGGAGGGGTTCATATCCCGTGGGGCAGGCGGCCACGAATGAGATGCCGAGCACACCACAGATCTCGAGGAGAGAATTGCATACGTTATTGCCATCCCCGACGTAGCACACCTTGAGGTTGGTGAGGTTCGACTTGCGCTCCTCGATGGTCAGGATGTCGGCGAGCGCTTGGCAGGGATGGTGATGGTCCGACAGGCCGTTAATCACCGGAACGGTCGCATGCTGGGAGAATTCTTCGATCGTCCAATGGTAGTTGGAGCGGATCATGACGCCGTCGACGTAGCGCGAGATGGTGCGAGCGACATCAGCGACCGACTCCCGCTCTCCCATTCGGATTTCGGCAGGATTGATCATGACCGCGTGACCGCCGAGCTGGAACATCCCAACCTCGAAGGAGATCCGCGTGCGGCTAGAGGGCTTCTCGAGAATCATGGCGAGAGCACGCCCCTCGAGGAGTCGATGCGCTTCACGCGCCTTCTGCTTGCGCTTCAGAGCATGCGCCAAGTCCAAGATCGAACGGAGCTCCTGACGCGAGAAGTCCGTGATGCGAAGAATGTCTCGACCGCGAAGTGATTCCAGGGGCTTTTCCATTTCAGACTCGCACACGTTCATTCGTCAGCATCGTTCCAACTCCATGATCGGTGAAGAGCTCGAGGATAATCGAATGCTCCTCTCTACCGTTCAACACATGCACGTCGGCAACTCCAGCTTTCAGCGCTCGGAGGGCGTGGGCGAGTTTGGAGCGCATCCCGCCAGTAACTTCCGGATCGTCCATGAGTGCGCGGGTGTCCTGATAGTCGCCAAGACTGAGAAGCTTGCCGCCCTTCATCACCCCGCTCACATTGGTGAGATAAATGAGCTTGGCGGCTTTCAGCGCAGCTGCAATTCCACTTGCCACCTCATCAGACCGAAGCGCGAGTGTTTCGTCGCGGAGACTCGTTCCGATCGCGGAGACAACGGGGATGTATCCCTGCGCGAGAAGCGTCTCGAGCAGCGATACATTCACTTGCTCAAGCTCGCCCGCGAAGCCCGCGTCTCGACCACTGGGAAGTATGACCTTCCGGGCGAGCAGAGTGTGAGAGTCCTTGCCGCTGATGCCGCAGGCCTTTCCGCCAGCGTGATTGAGTGCGGCGACAAACTCTCGATTAATTCGGCCAGAGAGCACCATCTCGGTAATCTCAATCGTCTCGCGATCCGTGATGCGAACTCCGTCGACAAACTCGGCCTTTTGGCCAACGCGCTCGGCCCATCTGGTGACCTCGTCGCCTCCGCCGTGCACGACGACAACATTGAGGCCGACATACTTGAGAAGGACAATGTCGCGGGCGAAGGCGTTGATTGCCTCGGCGTCGCCGAGAAGTGACGCGCCGAACTTGACGCAGAGAGTCTTGCCAGCGAAGCGGCGGATATATGGAAGTGCCTCTACGAGCGTCTTCGCCTTCAGTCGTCCTTCGTCACCCTTCATTGCGATCCTCATTGCATGCGCACTGAGCGCGTGATTGCTGCTCGCTCATCGGCTCGGCACCGGGCTCGTTTCCGTTTGCGTTGCGAAATTGCCGGTCTCACTTGATTTCGGAAAAAGCGCGGTGCTCTCTGAATCTCGCGATCTGCCGTGCTGCGAGATCATCCACCCCCGAGATACTTGCGAGGCAAACGGTGGTTCAAGGCTGTTCCCACTTCGTGCGGTGTCGTTTCTGCTAGCTCTGCGAGCTCGGTCGCGAGGACTCGTTCCGCGCCCTGCGCACCGATGAGGACCACTTCGTCGCCGTTATAGGCTGTGCCATCACCGATATCGACCATGAGCATATCCATACAGACCGTACCGACGATCGGATAGCGTTCGCCTCGAATCAACACGTGTCCACGGTTCGAGAGCCTTCTCATATACCCGTCACCGTATCCGATGGGAATGGTGACGACGCGGGTGTCTCGGGGCGCATGCCAAGTGTGCTCGTAACTCACGCCGGAGCCAGCGCGAACGACCTTGAAGTAGACCACCTCTGAACGTAGGCGGAGAACTGGCTCGAGGGGCAGAATGGAATCGAGTTCTCGAGACGGGGAAACTCCATAGAGTGCGACTCCGGGTCGGACGAGATCGAGCGAAGACTCTGGGAAGGCGAGCAAACTGCCGGAACTTGCAATGTGGCGCAGCGGACGTCGGCCGAGGAGATCCTCCAGGCGCTTGGTAACGGCGAGAAAGTTGGCGAGCTGCGTGACCGTGAGATGATGATCAGCACGCTTGGCGCACGCAAAATGCGAGTAGATGCCAACAATCTCACAGTGAGAACAGCGGGCCGCGCGCTCGAGAAACGCAGCGCTGCTGTAATCGTGAACACCGATGCGCTCCATGCCGGTGTCGATCTTAAGGTGGACGCGCGCTCGCATCCCGCGTTTCGCGGCTTGAGCGTCAACCGCGTCGAGCTTCGCAATCGAGGAGACTGTGAGGTCGAGCTGGTGGTCGAGAAAGAGATCAATCTGGGAGCCGACCAGACCGCCGAGGACCAGAATCGGAACGTGAATTCCTGCCTGGCGCAGGGCGATGCCCTCCTCGACGAAGGCGACGCCAAGTGCATCGGCACCAAGGCGTGCGAGATGAAGAGCGCACGGTACCAACCCATGTCCGTACGCATTCGCTTTGACGATCGGCATCACAGCCGCCGCGCCGTATGCCCCGGCCCGAGCGCGCAACTGCCCAAAGTTCCGACCCAGCGCATCGAGATCCACCTCGATCCAGGTCGGGCGCGAGTGCACCGCCTGAAGGGCGTCAAAGTTACTCATGCCGTCTTGCATCCTCTGCGTCCTCTTTCTCTGGGGGCACCCTCCAGTTCAACACCCCAACAATGCACGACTTTCTACCGCCGCGCCCAATGAAACTCCAGGCGTTAAGGGCTCGCCAGGAGTTGTCGATGAGATCTGTGGGAGTATGGAATTAAGGTTTGCCCGGTTCTGATAATGGGCCATTTGGGCTGAGAAGACGGCGGAATGCGCCGTCACGGCGCTCTGTCGAGATGGCTCATTATTCCAAGTTTTGCACGGGACAGTTTTTGTTGAAGTAGCTCGCGTTCTTAGAACTGCTCGTAGCTATTCCGAAAATTGCTCGTCATCGGTTTCATTCCATCTCCCTCCAATCTTCCCTCCGGACCTCTCGACGGAGTCGTAAACTCTCCGAGACTCCAGAAATCTCATTCTGCTACGATGCGTAATCCTCTCAAGGGTCATGACATGCGTTTCCTCTTTTCGATTGTCTTCGCTCTCTTCTGCTTCACCCCGCACGCACGGGCTGGCAACGAAACGTGTGTGTACCCGACCAAAGACGGGGGGATGCGCCAGGTAAACGCGCTTGCAGACGTGCCGTATGAGCTACGAAAACATGCCAAGTGCTTTCGGTCCTCGCAGGATACGTACCTCGCCAAGCCACAGGATATCGAACTCCAGGGATCCATTCGACGCGAGCAGATTTCGTCACCGGTCGGCACTATTCATATGCGCTGGCCGCGTAAAGTCGAAACTCAGTTTGGTCGGACCCCTCTCCGCGCGATGACGGATGTGGCGAACACGGTAAGTAAGGCGCTGAGGAGAGCATCATTTCCGTCGCGCTTACAAAGTCTGAACCTCGAGTGGCAGGTCATTTTTCTGGATGCGGAACTCCCCGAAACCCAGATTCCGGCCTACCTCATTGCCAACTGCCACCCAGGCTGGATGACCCCACCCGCAAACATCTACATCGTCGCGCAGCGTGTGACGGGAGGCTGTTCCAACACAAGAGTTCCTGAGCGGGTAGCAGACAAGGAGCTCGCTGAGGTACTCGTGCACGAGATGGGACATGCAATTGAGTATCATCTCCTCGAAGGCACGAACGGTGGGGATCGAATGCGCGCCGAGGGCTTCGCAACATGGTTCGAGGGATATGCATCCGATTTTTCATCCTTGCTCAACTCTCGAAATATCATCGACGAACAGAAGCGACGGGCAAAAGCTTCAATTCAACAGAGTCAGGGCTATTTTGCTTTCAAAGGAAGTGCGGAGGATTACGCCCGAGCGGCGATGAATTTCTACGCCATTTCATCTCGTCGCGGAGTGTCCAGCCTGATCGACGTCTATGAACGTATGGTAAGGGACAATGTGGGCTTCATGGTCGCAGTGGACAAAGAACTCGATTGGGACGCGGAACGGCTCGCCGAGGAGATCGGCAAGTTCTTGGGTGCGAGGTAATCAGTCCATCGTTTACCTGTGGTGACTAGCTCGCCGGGCTTCGGACACCCTTTTTCAAGCCGTCGGTCACGCGTATAGTGCAGCGATGAATATCGAATCGAAATCCGATGCCCAAGGCGTCGCGCCGCCCGCTCCACTTTCGGAGGAAAATATCCCTGAAAGTCCGTTCGAACTTTTCGAGGCTTGGCTACATTCCGCCAGCGAATCGAACCTGATTCTCGATCACAATGCGATGTGCCTCTCGACGGTCGACGCAGAGGGCCTCCCAGACTCACGGATCGTCCTGCTTCGGAGATTCGATTCGAGTGGATTTGTTTTCTTTACAAACTCTCACTCTGCGAAAGGCCGTGAACTTGCCGTTCGCCCATTCGCCGCATTAACCTTCTTTTGGGACCCGCTTCGGAGACAGATTCGCATACGAGGAGCTGTTGAGCCTGTCGGGGATTCGGAGTCAGATGCGTATTTTGCGAACCGACCTCGATTGAGCCAACTGGGCGCCTGGGCATCTCAGCAGAGCGCGGAACTGGGCTCGAGGGAGCAGTTTGAACAGGAACTCGTTGAGGTCGAGTCACTTTTCGTCGGCCAGCAAGTGCCGCGCCCCCCGCACTGGAAGGGCTACCGCGTCCGACCCGCTACCATTGAGTTTTGGCAGGAACGTCCGAATCGCCTACACGATCGTTTTTTGTTCCGTGCGCCAGACTGGTCCAGGACTCGGCTTTACCCGTAGCGGCTCGCTTCTCGTCGCCACTTAAGGCCCCGAAGCGACGCGCTGGGGGCCGACGCGTGGGGGCACCCTCCAACCCAACGTCCCGCAATCGCTCTGCTAACGCGCGCAGCCGCGCAGCCGGTTTTATTCATGAAGACTCATCGCCCTTGAATGGAACCGACAACAGATTCCCTCCGAAAAGAGAGTTAAAGACCAACTCACTCTCTCTTTTTGGAGGCAACTGTGAAGAAGTTTCGAAGGATGCAACTACACAAGAAGGTGTACTTCATTACAACACGACTTGCGCGCAGACTTCCGTTTGTTCCCAACAAGTACGTGAACTCTATCCTCCTCGGTATCATTGCCCGAGGTGCTCAGCGCCATCGCGGACAACTAACGATCTGCGGTTTCGTTTTTCTCTCCAACCACTACCACCTCATGCTCGTAACAAAGGGGGATCCTGCTTTCCTCCCTGACTTCATGAACTGGGTGAACGGAGAGATCGCCAAGTTCGTGAAGAAGTTACTTGGACTTTCCCATGAGAAGATCTGGGAGAAACCTTACAACGATATTACTCTGTTGGATTCAGAGACGGCGCTGCGAAAGTTTGTGTACATGCTTGCAAACCCAGTCGCAGCGAACTTCGTCGAACGGGCCGCCGAATGGTACGGTTGCGGCACTTTCCAAGGATCTCTTGAGTCATATACGTTTCGCGCCAAGTATATACGACCATCGAAAGTCGTTAGCCTGCCCTCACGGCGACTGAAAAAGAGAAGACTTGCGGAGCTAGTGGCCTCGCTCAAGTTAGTGGATTCCGCGATGTGCGAGTGTAGGATCGATCCTCTCGCCTGGATCCAGTGCTTCCCGAATTCCGGATTGGATAAAGTCGCAACGAAGCGTCAAATTCTCCAAGAACTCACACGTATCGAAGCGGAGCATGCAGCTCGTCGGCGACGACACGGAATCAATATTCCGCGTCGCAAAGATCTCGAGCTTCGCAATCCACACGCGGCACACACTCCAAAGCGAAACGGCCGTCAGGTTTTCTGTATGTCCTCGGATACGTCCTTGCGGGTGGCGTTCATTGAACAATACGATCTCTTCTGCAGGAAATGCTCCGAGGCGTATCAGGCGTGGAGGCGGGGCGACTTCTCTGTGCCATTTCCGCCTGGGGCCTTCATTCCCCCTAATCTTCCCCGGGCAAGTATCGTCAATCTACCGATTTGATTCACATCAGGGTTCCATAGCCGCTTAGCAATCTCGTGCGCGACGGAGCCACAAGGCACACTTGTGTCCACAATGCGATCTTAACGCTCCCCACCTTTTGTCTAACCGGCCGCGAGTCACAACTTGCGCCGCCGGGGACACTTCCCTGCCCCCCTCAGAGCCGGGCGAACGCTTCCAGAGCTTCATCTCGAGCTTCCGAGTGGTCAACGATCTGTTGGGGGTAGCCTCCAGTGTAAACACTTGATTTCCAAGGATGATGAACGTGCGATGTGAGCTTGGATAGTTCGGGTACCCAACGGCGAATATAATCCCCGCTGGGATCGAACTTCTCGCCCTGCGTTATTGGATTGAAGACACGGAAATATGGAGCGGCGTCAGCTCCGCAACCCGCCGTCCACTGCCATCCGAGGGTATTGCTTGCGAGGTCTGCGTCCACCAACGTGTCCCAAAACCACCTCGCGCCGTCTTGCCACGAAACGAGAAGGTCCTTTACCAAAAACGAAGCGACTATCATCCTGACTCGGTTGTGCATCCACCCGGTGCGCCACAACTGCCTCATTCCGGCGTCCACGATCGGATAGCCAGTTTCGCCTTTCTGCCACAACTTCAGACGCTCGGGATCGTCCTTCCAAGGAAATCTCTCGAACTTTGGACGAAGAGGCTTTGTGGTCGTTTGTGGAAAATGGAACAAGAGGTGGTAGGCAAACTCTCGCCAGACGATCTCCTTCAGAAACACTTCATAGCCGAGGGAATGCCCGACGTTTGGCTCTCGCAGTGCTTCCTCCACTCGCGCCCGCACCATGTTCGGAGAGATCTCGCCGAATCGAAGATGCGGCGAGAGTCGCGAGGTGCCGCTTTCTAATGCCGGGAAATTTCTCGTGGCCTCGTAATCCGAAACTGCATTTCGCACGAACTCAGTAAGATTCCGCCTTGCGCCAGCTTCGCCGGGGGTCCAACTCGCTTCAATCTCTCGATGCCAAGATATTCGCGGAAGTAATTTCAGCTCCTCGAGTTGCAGAGATGTCGCTTCTCGGGGCGCGGGCGGCAAGATTCGAGGTTCCGGCAGGACGTCCCGGCGTTCCCGGAGCTTGAAGACAGCACGTGAAAACGGCGTGTACACTTGATAGGGACCACCCGTCGTAGTTTTCACCTCCCACGGCTCGGCGATCAGTGAACCGTTGAATGTCTCAACGGTCAACCTCTCTGACTCGAGAGACGCCTTGATTGCCGTATCCCGGAGAACAAGCGCCGGCTCGTAACATCGTGTCCAGGCGACGTAAGAGGCACCGTGCTCCTGAGCAAGGTTTCGAAGTGTTGAAAGTGATGGACCGCGACGTAGCAACAATCGGCCACCCTTCTTTTCAATGGACTGTGAGAGTGCAAGGAGAGAGTGGTGCAACCAAACCCGCGACGCGGCGCCTGGTTCCCAAGGAGCGGCCTCGCTCGGCTCCCATATGTAAACAAAGAGGATTTGATCTGGCGCACGGTCAAGCACCGCACGGAGCGCTGGATGATCCCCGAGCCTTAGGTCATTTCGAAACCAGAGAATCGCACAGCTCATCGGACGAACTCTCGGTGCATTGCGTGGAACATTCGCCTCGAATATCGATCCATCTACTTCCGTTCCCAATGCAATGGGTATCCCAGCAGATCGCGGCGAACAATATCGAGCGCCAGCTGAGCGGCGTATCTTTGAATTCGGGTTCTTTCCCAGGGCAGAGACCAGGGAACTGCTAATTCACGCTCGGGTGTCGAAAGACCAAGCCAAACTGTGCCGACCGGCTTCTCCGCCGTGCCACCATCTGGACCTGCAACCCCCGTGATTGAAACGCCGATATCTGATTTGAGGCGTTCTCGAACTCCCCGGCACATCTCGATGGCGCACGATTCACTGACCGCTCCATGGCGCGCGAGAGTCTCGCTGGACACTCCCAGCTGT